>CAMYIN010000067.1 GCA_947258495.1 uncultured Gammaproteobacteria bacterium | reverse complement strand
TCTCCCAGGATGTCACGGCGCTCGTCGTGATGTGCCGAAACCAGATCCGACGTGAAGTACTGATCGAGCGCTCTTATGCCGTCGGCGAAGGGCGGTAGAGAGACGTCGCTGTCGGGCGATAGTCGTACGTGGTTGACGCGATAATCGAAAGTCGCAAGATAATCGCCCATCAACTTGAACGATCCGCCGACATCTACGATCACGATATGTGGTTCGTGCAGCGCCATCCACGAGCCAATCATGTAATTCAGCAACGCGCTCTTTCCGCTCCCCGGCGGTCCAAAGATGCAACCGTGCGCGTTCATGGTGCGATCGCTCGGATTGAGCGGATCCACCATCAGCGGGACACCTTCCCGGTTCAGAAACACCAAGCCGGGATTACCGGTGCCGATACCGCTGCCGTACAACGGAAGCAGGTTGGCCAGTTGTTTGTCCCACATGCGCCGACTGCGCCACAACGTCTTCTCGTACTCCGGCTTGTACGCCATGGGCAGATTGCGGACGTACGCATCGAGCTGTACGAGGTCGCCTTCGGTTTCGATGGGATCCAGATCCGCTGCCCGCAAGGTCGTCAGTGCGCGCGTTCTCGCCACGCGCAACGCTTTGGGGTCTTCGGCGCGCAGGAAGACCTGCATCTGTGCCGGGTACAATTTGCGACCGCGTGCCAAACCGGCAAGCGCTTCGGAGGCGTCCTGCGACGCCTGCATCGCGCGCGCCGTGCCCCCCACCGACGCCGCCTCTATATACTGCACATCCATCTCTTGTTCGTCTTGTGGCGCAATCACGACGGTCGTGCCGACGATCGACCCTTCCGGCAACGTATCGATTAATACCGAGTGATCGTTGTCGCTCTCGTTTTCGAGGGTCCAATGACCGACCCGGGGGCACCGGAACACCTTGTCGATGGACACCACCGTGTGCGGCAGTCCGCTGAACCACCAGAAGCCGTTGTCCAGATCCGACACCGGTGCGCGCTTCAGCACCGCCTCGGCAAGATCCAAGCGTAACGGGCTATCGTCATGTAAGTGATCGAACTCAGGAGGATACGGTTGTTCCTCGAGCAGTTCGTAGCCGCTTTGTTTCCCTTCCGGCCTGGGGTTGAGCCAGGGCGTCATCCAGTCGTACAGATCCGCCCCCCGACAGCGCCGCGCCTGCACCCCCGCCGCACGCAGTCCCGTTATAAGGCGGGTTGCGGTCTCCTCGAGTTCTTGTTCGGGGGTCAGCACACCGCGTCGTCCCTTCGGCTGCATCCGATACAACACCAATCGGATGCGTCGGTAGCGTCCGCCCCAGCGCGCGCCAGTATGCCGATCGACAAACATGCCGCCGCGGCGCGCCAGCATCTCGAAGTGGTCCTCGAGGTTTTTTAGAAAGGCTTTTCGATACGGCGTCTCTGCACCCATCCCCCGCGCGTACTGCTTCACATGTAGCGCCAAAGCGACGAGCGGCTCATCCTGTACGTAGAACTGCAGCACCCAGGGATGATCGCTGTGCTCCGGTAAGACGGTGATCGCCTGCACGATACGATCGCGCCTTTCGAACAGATATTCGCTCGGTCGCCCGACGGCGTCGATGGGGCGTAACTCAAAGAGCGCGCCCACGGAGCGACCGTCGCTGAATCGAAAGACGCTGTGCTGAGCGTCGTACTCGGTCCAATTAAGCAGATCGACGAACGACTCTGGGTGCCGATACAACTCCTTTTCCCCTCTCCGGCTCAAACCCCGGCGTGCGGCCACGAACCCAAATTTTTCCTCGCGCATCGCCTTGGCTGTCACCATCCGTAAACCCATACTGCTGTCGGTCGTCATGCGTAAGATTCCTTTTGAGTCGTGCGCGCTTTAGTCCACTTCGCCCGGAAGCGCGTAATAGTCGTTGGCATACATACGAAACGGGGTGGTAAACCCCGGCACTCCGATCCGTTCTCCCGTCAGATGCGGGAACACGTACATCAACAACACCGGGTTGGGACCTTCGGGAAATAGATTAAAGACCTCCGTCGCTTGGTCGCGCGTCCATCCCGCCAGCGCTTCGCTCCCATAGGAGACGCTTCCGCTGATGATCGGTCTCTCGTGCGGGTACACGCCGCGTTGTCCCGCGGCGCTGTGATAGATCGCGCTCATGCTCGGCGCGTCGTCTCGGAACACGGCGTGCTCCGGCGCCGTGGTCGCGCAACCGCACGCGAGCGCAATCGACCCCACGTAGAGTGTCCTAATCGTCCACACGATAGTTCTCCTCTTCGATAAACGAAATTTTCCGCGCGTCAGCGCCGGTTGCGTAATCCACTCGGATCTCGGTCTCCACGTGCAGGGCGACAGTCGCGCCCGGCTGGACCACTACGGCGTCAAAGGTGTCGTCAAAACGTTTATGGATTAGGCGCGCCAGCTCGCGAAACGCCTCACTCCCGGCCCGGCCCAGCACAAAACGGTCGGCGTTACCGGTCACCGCACCGACAATGGAACCGCTACTTGTCACACTGGTCGTGGTCTCGCTGGCGGCGAATGCGTCGGCGGCGCCAGCCGCCGCGCCCGCGGCCGTAATGGCAGCGACGTGTTTCGGAAAGTCGCTGACGAAGGTACCAGGGATACACGGATACCCGCGACGATCGGACAGCGTGCCCAAGGGTTTCGATCGACTCCCGCTGACGGTTCGAATGGTGCCGTCGGTAAACACGAACGTCACCGACAACAGTTTCCCGGTCGCGCAGCGCAAGGTGCGATCACCGGTGGCTTCCCCGCGCCACACGGCGTTTTCCAAATGTGGAATCTCCCAACCTTGCGAAGCCAGGTTCTCCGCGCCGGTGACGACCTTGAAGGGAATGGGATCCACCACTTTTGCGCCGATCGGCACTCGGCCGAAGATCCCGGTCATCGCGGTCGCACCCATGAGCGTCGCGTTCTCAGGGATCGTAATGACAGGTATGTCTTGCGCTTGCATCTCGTCCGAAGGTGACGCGTCGAACGCGAACCGATCCCGCAACACGCCACGTTGCCCGTCCCTTGCTGTTGTGTACTCGGCAACGGCGTGCGGCCCCGCTCCAGGGCGATAATCCGCGGGGAGGATCCAGGTATCCGCGGGCGCCTGCGGCCTCCCCACGGGCAGGTCCGCCGCCTGAGTGGCTGGCTTACGCAGGTTCTTTAAGGTGCCGGTCAAGTTGGCGACGGTTGTTTTCAGTTCCGCCACCCTTTGGTCGTGGTTGTCGCCGACCCGGCTGACCTGGTCGCTGAGCACGCGCAGCTTGCTCTCGATGTCGCCGGACAGATTGCGTCGCGCTTCGGCTTCGCGATCGACACGCTTTTCCGTATCGCGACTTCGCTGATTGATCGTGGCGAGCGTATCCCGGACCGAATCGTAGTCGCCGGTGGTCGTATCGGCACGGGTGTTCGTCTTACTCAGTAACGTGCCCGGTGAGAAATGACCTAGTGAAGCGAATCCCAGCAACACCAAAAGCCCCAGTCCTAAATAGATAAGCGTCTTGCCGCTCACGGCGCCGCCTCCTCGAACGGCACCTGCGATACCAGATACACCGCCGTGGTGTCCGC
>CAMYIN010000066.1 GCA_947258495.1 uncultured Gammaproteobacteria bacterium | reverse complement strand
CCCGGGCGAGACGCGTCACTGAGCTGGCAAGGCTGTCGAAATCCGCAGTCGGAGACCGCAACGCGGCTACGCTACCTGCGTTACCCATCCATCCTGGCGTTGTTGCTGTCCGTGATCGCCGCCGGGACGGGATGCTCCATGAAACGCATGGCGGTGAATTCGGTGGCGGACCTGCTGGCCGATGGTGATTCGGTCTACGAGCGAGACGACGACCTCGTCTTGGTCGGTGCCGCTCTCCCCTTCAGCCTCAAGCTCGTCGAGAGCATGTTGTCCGAGTCCCCGCGCCATCGCGGGCTGCTCGTCACGGCGAGCCGCGGCTACGTCCTCTATGCCTACGCCTATGTGCATTTCGAGGCCGACAGAAAAGCCGCCGAGGACCTGGATCTCGCCCTGGAATATCGCCGACGCGCGCGGAAGTTGTATCTCCGGGCCTTCGACTACGCACTGCGGGCGTTGCAAGTGTCGTATCCCGGGTTTACCACAGGGCGGACGGCGCAACCCAAAGAGGCGGTGTCGCGAATACCCGATGGGGACGCCGAGACGGCGGTGCCGCCGCTGTACTGGGCGGCGGCGGCATTGGGACTGGCGATATCCGTGTCCCGCACCGACGCGACACTGTTGGCGAGATTGCCGGAGGTCGAGGCCCTGCTCGATCGCGCCATGGAGCTGGACGAGTCATGGAATGCGGGCACCCTGCACGAGTTTCGGTTAACGTGGGCGGCGGTCGGTCGGGGCCCGCGCGACGAAGAGACAATACACCGACACTACCAGCGGGCGCTGGAACTCTCTCGCGGCAGTCGAGCCGGGCTTCACCTTGCGTACGCCGAGGCGGTTTCACTACCGAAACAGGACAAGCGGGAATTTCAGGAGCTGCTCGACAAGACCCTGGCGGTGGACATCGATGCATACCCCGATCATCGTCTGCTCAACGTGCTTTCCCAGCGCAGAGCAAAGTGGCTCAAAAGCCGCATAGACGAATTGTTTCTTTGAGCAATGGCTGAAACGGACTGAAAGGACCGGAGAATGACAAAAATTCAATCGTACCTGTTTACGCTCGCGTTGTTGTGCTGTGCGCTGTCTCCGGCAATCGTCCGTGCCGAAGTCGTAATCAAGTTGGGGACGATCGCCCCGGAGGGCTCGGCTTGGCACGACGCGCTGCTGCGGATTCGTCAGCAGTGGCGGGACTTGTCCGATGGCGAGCTGCAGGTGATCGTCTATGCCGGCGGCGTTCTCGGCGGCGAAACCGAAATGGTGCGCAAACTGCAGCGCCGGGGACTGGACGCGGTGGCGATATCCGGGTCCGGGTTGCCGCAGATCGACAGCAGCATAGACTGCCTGAACATCCCCTTGCTGTTCGATTCCTACGAAGAGCTCGACTACGTGCGCCGCGCCATCACCGCGGATCTGCAGGAGAAGTTGGAATCCAGAAAGATCAAGGTGCTGAATTGGGCCGAGGCGGGCTGGGTGTACTTCTTCGCCAAACAACCGGTGAAAACTCCGGACGAGCTGAGGAAACTGCGCCTGTGGACGGCGGCGGGATTCCCTGAGACGGAGCGCCTGTTCAAGCAGTTCGGCTTCCGTGTCGTGCCCCTGGCGTCCACCGACATGCTTACGGCGCTGCAGACGGGGCTGATCGAAGCCATCGATGTACCGCCGCTGTTCGCGTTGCTGGATAGAAGCTATCAGGCTGCCACTTATATGACGGACATAAAGTGGGCTCCCCTGAACGCCGCCACCGTGATACACCTCGACGCCTGGAAGCGAATACCCGAGAAGTACAGAGCGCCGGCGATCAAGGCCGTGGAGAACATAGCGAAAGGCTTGCGGGAACGGATACGCCGCGCGGAGGACGACGCGATCCGCGAGATGCAGGCACGCGGACTGCAGATCGTGCGCGTCGATCAGGCTACGATGGAGCTCTGGCGCGCCGAGGTGAACAAGGCCTATCCCGAACTGGAATGCACCAAGAAGCATCCGCAGCTTTTCTCCAAGATCATGCAACTGCACACGCAATTTCAGAACCAAACCAAGTCCGGTCAAAGTGCGGAAGCTAAATAGCAAGAAAAGCGCGGGAATCCATCCCGACAAACCTATCTGCGATTCCTAAAAGGATGGCGCCGTTGCGGGACTTGCTGCGGACTGCGGAGGATCTGGCTGCGGTACTCGTAGTGGCGGCCCTGTCGATTCTGCCGCTCGCGGAGTTGCTGGGCCGGGAAGTCGCAGGCACCGGCGTCCCCGGTTCGATTCCGCTGGTGCAGCATCTCACGCTTTGGATAACCTTCCTCGGCGCCGGCCTGGCTGCGCGCGCCGACCTGCTACTCGCGCTGTCGACCGGTGAGTTCATGTCCGAGACCTGGCAGCGCCGGGCGAAGGCGCTGACCTCGGCGCTCGCCGTCGGCATCACGGGCTGCCTGGCGTTCGCCAGCGCACAACTGGTGTCGGTCGACTACCGGTACGGCGGAACCGTCGCCTGGGGCGTCCCGGTATGGCTTTTTTCCGCGATCATGCCGATAGGCTTTGCCCTCATCGCGGTGCGATTGATACGACACGGTTCGCGCGGTTCGAAAGGCCGTTCGCTGGTGGCCCTCGGCCTGTTGATCCCGGCGGCGCTCGGGTTTCTGTTCGACACACCGGGAACGGTGATCATGTGGACGGCCGGTTGCGCGTTGCTGCTCGCCATGGCCCTGGGCATGCCGATCTACGCCGTCATCGGTGGCGCGGCGCTGCTGTTTTTCTGGCACGAAGGCACCCCCATCTCGGCGGTGCCCGGGGAGACCTACCGCTTGAGCACCGAGTCCATGCTCCCCGCGATTCCCCTGTTCACCGTTGCGGGCTACATCCTTGCGGAAGGCGGCGCGAGCAGGCGGTTGCTGCGCCTTTTCTCGGCGCTCCTGGGATGGTTGCCCGGAGGCGTCGCCGTCGTCACTACGCTGGTGCTGGCGTTCTTCACCCCGCTCACCGGCGCCTCCGGAATTACCATCCTCGCCATGGGAGGTGTGTTGTTGCCGATGCTCATGAAAGCGCGCTTTCAAAAACGCGACTCCCTGGGCCTGGTGACGGTCTCCGGCTCCATCGGCGTGCTCTTCCCGCCGAGCCTGCCGGTCATCCTTTACGCCTTTTACGCCGAACTCGATCTGGCGAGGCTGTTCGTGGCCGGGCTCCTGCCGGGAGTCCTGCTCGTGATCGTGGTCGCCGGTTGGGGCGCCTGGAAAGGTTGGCGCGGAGAGGCGTTGCGTACGCCGTTTCGCCTGCGCGAACTGTATACGGCATCGTGGGAGGCGAAGTGGGAGATCCTGTTACCGCTGTTGATCCTAGCCGGAATATTCGGCGGCTTCGCCACGCTGGTGGAGGCGGCGGCGCTGACGGTATTTTACGCCGTTGTCATCGAGTGCTTTGTCCATCGGGAAGTCAGCCTGCCGAGGGACATTCCCCGCATCGTCGTGGAAAGTGCCGTCATGGTGGGCGGCTTCATGATCATCCTCGGCGTCGCCCTGGGGTTCACCAATTTTCTCGTAATAGCCCGCATACCCATGCACGCCCTGGAATGGATACAGCAATTCATCCAGTCGCCGTACCTGTTCCTGCTGGCGGTTAACATCGTCTTGATTGTCGCCGGGGCATTGATGGACATTTATTCCGCAATCATCGTCATAGTGCCCATGATTGCGCCCATGGCCGCCGCCTACGGGGTGGACTCCATCCACCTCGGCGTGATTTTTCTCGCCAATCTGCAACTGGGTTACATCACGCCGCCGGTAGGGGTGAACCTGTTTCTTTCCGCATATCGCTTCAAGGAACCCCTGGTCCACATCTACGGCTCTACTCTGGCCTACTTTTTTATTCTGCTTGCCGCCGTGCTCTTCATCACCTACGTTCCGGCACTCACCCTCTGGTTGCCCCAGGTAATTCTGGACTAGCGCCCCGTGCGGAGTCGGTTTCGATTCCGGAGATGCGACAGGAAATGGACCCAACCCCTTCGCCCCAAAAGTGTTACCCATGTCTCCGGAATAATCTGTTACCTATGTCTCCGGTATGGACCCGAATATTATTGGCTGGGGGAGAGGGATTCGAACCCCCGCTGGCGGAGTCAGAGTGCGTAGACCGTTTAACAAGCAGTCACGTCCTTTTCCAAATAGTCAATGATTATGGGGCTTTTGCGTGGTCACCTTACCATTCTTTACCATTGATTAACGTATCTTTTCGTTCCTTTGGTTAGCAAACGGTTAGCAAGATTGATTGCTAGACTTTGCCCATGACCCCCTTGCGCCTGTGCTTCGCCTGCGAGCAGAAAGTAGCCAGCGCCGCACGACACGCCCCCGACGGGGAACACACCCTTCATTGCCGGCACACCCACTCATTCATCATTATTAAGGTGGAGTCCGGGCGGATCGCGTCCTGGACCATGATCGGTGGGCGAGACGGGGCGGAACTATTGAGTGCGCTGCGACCGTGAATGGACGCGATTCTCACCCGTTTGGGTGATGCCAAGGGGACGATTATCTGCTCTCGATATGCCAAACTAAAATTCGCCGAAGCGCAGCGACTAACGCGGGGGTGTTATCTCTGCTATCGACCCAACCCGGCCTTTCGTGCCAATGACTCCGGAATGACCGCTTTATCGTTCCCTACCGGACCACCGGCCCATCCGTTAGGGCCAGCGGTGTGTATAAGGACGGGCAGTTTCACGCCGTGGCGGTGGGGGGAATACACCAAATCACGCAGCTGTGACAGGTGTCTTGATTTTTTACACTTTTTTTTGGCCCAAAAGACGGAATCTAGGCTGAAGATGTCAGGATCTTTTACAGTTTTCCTTTCGACTTAATCTTTTGACTGTCAGAAGAATGACTATGTAGTTGATTTATAAATGATTGTTATCTTATCGGCACGATTATTGCTGATCGTTATGGCTAGCAATCCTAGCGAATAGCCGAAGAGGGGGGAACGAAAATGATTCGAAGTTTCATTAGAACCATTAGTGGGATGGTGATTTTTGCTATGGCTGCGCAAGCAAACGCCGTTCTCATTACGTACAACGACACCTTGCTGGGTTCAGGACTTTCCGTTTCGTCCGGCGGCGTAACTTTGACGGCCACGACAACAGGCGGTGTTTTGACCAACATTGCCGTCGGGACTTTCGCGGGAATCTGGTTCGGCCCCGGTAGCGCCGTTGGCTCTTATACCTTGACGTTCTCTGAAGCCATTGATTCGATAGAATGGGAGTTTGACGCGGCAAGTGATGTCGGGTCGGGCGCTCCGGAGACGTTTACCAATTTTTCTACGTCGAATGGTCCAGTAGTCATTTCGTACACCAACCAATTCGGGACCCTTTTTGACGGTACCACGATCACGACCTCGACCGGCGGTGCGGATAATGGACAGGGCATCATCAATTTTTCTGGTCCAGCATTCACTTCTTTCTCTTGGGATCACAACCAAGGCGCTCAAAACGGCTCCGTAATTGAGCGGGTTGTTATCAATACTGTGGGGGCCTCAGTGCCCGAACCCACGACCCTCTTACTCATGGGCCTTGGCCTAGCCGGTTTAGGCTTTGCAAGACGGCGCAGACTGAATGCTTAACGATTGATTTCTCACACACCTATCCAACATGACCCCGCCCTCAGTGGCGGGGTTTTGTTTGACTCGAAGTCCACGGTCAACCCAACGCAACGGTCACGTACGAACAAGTCGAGCCAGGAAGAATCTAACAATGCTTTCCCGCGCTTGCTCAGAAATTTATCTTGTATGTCCGCACTGCTTACAGCAACGGACTTTAGAATCGACGTTTCTTGGCGTTCTTAAACAACCGCTCCTGGCCGTTTGCGGCACTTGGGCGAAGACGTAGTTACTCGAAAAAGAAAGGGAGCGACACCACGCCGCCCCCTTCGCCGAGAGTCTAGCCAGCGCGACGGGGTTTACGCGCCGACTAGGCTAACCACAGCGCCGGCGTCGGTGGAATCTCCGACACCGTGCGCTATGCAATCGAATCTAGACACAGCACGGTACGCAACGGAGTGCAGCTCCATGAACCGCTGCTCGGACGCCATGATCCGGATGTCGTTCTTGATGCCGAATACGACGGCGCGCCGCAGGTCGCCGAGCAGAAGTAGCGGCGTTCCCGATCCGCCCGCGCCCAGCGCAGCGGTAAACTCAATCGGATAACCGCACCACGCCATCGGCCCGACCGGGTGCAGGCTTGCGGTGTCGCTCAGTCTGCAAAAGATATTCGCGCAACCCTGCGGGCTGGCGTAGAACTTCGCGTTCCCGTGTAGGTGCGCCGGTAGCGCCGCAATCATCGAGTCGATGTTGGCAACGGTCACATCGGTATAAGCACTGCCCGCAGCGGTGATAGTACCCGCCAGCGTGGAGTCGTTTGCAAACCGGGTTCCGACACCCACAATGGAGTTGTGGTCCTGTCCGCCGTCCCCGACGAATCCGACCAGGTCAAAATGCTGGGCAAACGCGCCGCTGACCTCGGTCGTGAACTCGGCTACCAGATCAACCACGGCATCGGTTGCCAACTCGACGCTCGACTTGTACAAAGCCGCTGCCTTTCGCAGATTCAACTCTGCCGCGTCGTACTCGATGTCCGATGCGGTAATTTCTTGATTCTCATCGACGGGGTAAATCGTCAGCCCTGAACTCCGCAACGGCACCGTGAGCAGGTTATCGCTCATCGTGAATACGGTCGCTTCCTGCATGATGACGGACTGCTCCTGAATGTGTCGCTGGACCGCAGTCGCCAAGCCTGCGGGCATCAAAAAACCGCCCGCCGTGCCAACGCTGGCAACCATCAGATTGCGGTCCCGACAATGGCGCAGCGCTTTCTTGTCCTTACCGATCGCCAGCAGAAACATGCCGGCGTCGAAAGCGTCCTCATAACTGCGAAACCCCCGCGGCGCCGGCCGTTTCGGTTCACGATACACCGGCTCCAAACCGGCGGCGCTTTCCAGGGCGCGTAATCGGGCTTGTACTTCGGCGATGGTTTTCGGGGGGTTTGGCGGGGGTGGACTCTTACGGCGCGAACGCGCAACGGGTTGGGGGATATCGATTTGGGGGGGGCTGTTACTGCCTTTCGTAAACATGATGTTACCTCTTTCAATTGATAGTGTGGCCGTCACGCGGCTCCATCATTCGCTGGAACCAACGGACGGCGCGTGAATCCTGCTCGCGCAGTCCGCGTGCAAGGCAGAGACCCAAAAGCGCGTGCGTAAACTCGGCCGCAATGTGGTGTCGGCCCTGCAGGCAAAGCGAATACAAATCGACGATTTGCTGCACCGTAAAGAGCAGCTCGTCGCGCTCCAGACGGTTCAAATCAAAATCAAGCTCGATGTATTCGCGTTTGGGCTTCATACTGTAAATATATACAGTAGTTTCTTCGATGGCAAGCCAATCGGTGCTTCCGTAAAACCTTTGGGCGGGCCGAGATCGCCAATCAACCAATCCAGATTTTTATACTTGCCCGTAAGCTCCGGTCGATACAGAACGTTGCGAAGCTGGGAGTGCCGCGTCATGCCCTTGTACCCCGCCTCTTTGAGCAGCCGCGCCCCGTGCCGATCCCACAGTTTCCGCATGCCCCTGCCCCAGCGCGTGTTGGGGTCCAACACAACAAAGTCGGCAAACGGGCTGTCGAGAGACTTACATAGCTGCTCACCCGTGATTTTCCCAAACAGAAACGACTCCAGCACATGCTGTTCGGGTATCAGCCGCGTCGCCCGCCGCGTCATTCGTCCAGCGCTCGCTCCAGGTCGATAGGATCTTCCACCGGCTCGGTCACGCTGATGCCCAGCCCTTGCAGCAGCAGCCGTAGCTGCCCATGCAGCGACGCATTGACGGCGGCGGGGTTGTGCAGCAAAACCGCGTAAATGGACACCGCCTGGCGCATCGCGGGCAAATCCCAGCTTTCGAGCGCTAGGTTAGCCGCCTTCGCGCAGCGCACAAGCTCGTCCCATGCCCTTCGTTGCTCCGCAGGCAGGTCTGGGGGCCTTTTGAGCGGGGGTGCAGCGGTTTGGAACGCGGTTCGCCGCTTCCGTTTTTCCTTGTCCGGGCGGTAAGTGCCTTTGAACTTCTTGATATTGCTAGGTATTTTTTGCATCGCTCGTCGCTTCTGGATTTTTAACATTGCCCGAAAAAAAAGCACGGGGGGGCGGCGCTCCTCCGGAACCACCCTGTGAGAATCCGAACCCCCCCTTGCCTGACCATTGGTGCGGCTCGGTCTGCGTTTCATCCGTCGGCCCCCGGTTCATAAAAATTACGTAAACCCCCGTTTCCCCCCGATTCATTCGTTACACCGTTACAATCCAATACTGGTGCGGGTTTCCGCCGATTTTCAACCGTTACACCGGTTTCGGTTGTAACGTTTGTTTTTCCGCTGAAACCCGCATGGTTGCTACGTTGTAACGGTGTAACGGTTGTTTCAGGGGCATAAGGGGAATTTTCTTTTTTTAGGTAGCGTTCCCATGCGTCGGCGAAAAACTCAGACTTGTATCCTTTCGCAACATTTTGGTTGTCACGGATCGTGGTCGGTCCAATCTTGAACGGTTTTAGTAATCTGGCGATTGCGTTGGTGCTGATCGGGTTGCCTTTGTGCCAGCGCGCCCAAGGTCGGTCATCCAGGCACGCCAAGTCGGCGGCCAGGTCTTTAGAGAACATGGCGTCGTTGCCCGCGAAAACCTCGCGAATGTCCGCCAACAGCGCCACGCCGGCGTCATCATTATCATCGCCGCCCCCGCTGAGCTTTAACGCGGCCTCACGCGCCGCCTTGACCCATTCCTTATCTTTGGCGACCTCAGCAATCGCCAGCAGCGGCTCCCAATTATCTATAGCCCGGTCATGCAGCTCGCTCGGCAAGTACGGCTCCCATCCGCCGACGCTGGCGGCGTGATCGTCGGCCCATCTTGCACACATGCTTTTGATCTGTTCGGCATGGTCGGCCACGTCAACGGCCCGCAATCGCTCGATGGGCTCGCCCGCCTTCCGCCGTTGCAGTGCAATCAGTATGGATCGGTCCTCCAGGGTATCGCTAAGGTTGCCGATTAATGCAATGGCCTTTGCGCTCCACGTTGAAAACTGGCGGGGTTCGTGATCGTCGCCCACGGTGCGGATGACGCCGGCGCTTTCCCGAACGTGTCCGCTGTTGAGAATCCCGCGCAACTCGTCGTTTTCGTGTAAAAAGGTGTCGGCTTCATCAATCAGCAATGTGGGTTGATACTTGTCAACAGCCCGGAACAATGCCGCGACGGTAACGTTGCTGGTCGGCAATGAATACCGCACCAATAAAGACAGCGCCCGCAGCAGAGTAGTCTTACCGCATCGTTTTTGTGGTGACGTTACCGCCAGAATCGGCGAGATGTGAATTGCGAGCGTGGGGTGCAGCCAACTAAGAATCACCCACAATGACGCCGCCACCGCGCCCGCGTCGGTGATTGCGACATAACGCAAGATGAAAGCGCGGACGGTATCGAGTAGCACGCCACCATCGACGGATTGCGGCCACGGCTCCGGCTCGACGAATTGAATCGTGGTCGCATCGTTTTCTTGGCGCGCTTTCTTTACTTCAGCATCCAAGGTTGCCGGTCTAACGCCCAACTCCTTGGCCTTGGCCTTTCTCGCCCGGTCGTATTCCATCGGCGACAGTTGCGCCAATTCCGCGATCGCACCAATCATCCGGCACCGCCAAAGCGAAGGAAGGTGAGGGTTGCACGGTGCAGCGCTTGGTGTGCCTTACACGTACGGCAGGTACCTTTACTTTTACAGGTGCAGGATCGGACTATATAATCGGTCTTGTATTTCCGCGCCCCTGGAAATCGTAATACGCGCCCGCCATGCCCCGGCGGGCGTTTTTTCTTTTTGGTCACGCCATCTCCTCTAATTTGCGCTGAAGCGCTCCGACCGGGATAACAATCCGACCCCCGATACGGACCGACGGCAGGTCGCCGGATCGAACCGCTGCATAGACGCTATTCGTGCACATTCGCAGGGCAATCGCGGCTTCAGCGACGCTCAGCGCCAGCGGGGGCGTTTTCGCGTCCTGGGCACGTTCTTTCTGCGTCGTCATCGTTTGGCCTCATCGGTTGTTGATTCAGACCAAAACATAACAAAAAGAAATTTACGCTACAATCAGATATATTGTATATTTAACGTAATGACCGAAGAACTTTTATTTTTCGCTTGGCAGGTTCCCGATGACGGGTATCGGGTGATTCGGTCTGGGGGGCGCTCGTATCTCGTCAGCGATCCCGGACTGTGGTCCACAATCCGTCCTCTCGACAACGGAGTGTTGTTTCGCGAGTTCGCGAATCTGCCGAACGATGCAGATGCGTTCGTCGGCTTCGCGAATCAGTGGGGGCATTTAGGTGTCGCGGAGAACATCACTATAAAGAGAAAATCCGTTCCCGCTGAACCCCTCAGCGCATGGACGTATTACGTCGGCTGTCTGCGCCGCCTAGTCGATATGCGGGATCGCGTTGAAGACGGTCATCGAGAGTTCAAGTTCGTCCGGTGGCCGGACAAGAATCATATTGTCATTCGTATAGAAGACGAGTTCGGAGAAGACCGACTCAAGATTGACGTTTCCGAAGACGCACCAGCGCGATTAAAACAATTCACGTATAGCGACACTTACGAACCTGCCCTGTACTACCTGAAGCTACGAACCGATAAAGTATTACGCGAACACGTCTCGCCCCGTCTCATGTGGTCGAAGGGGCAACTCGAAACTCGCCTCGTTCCGGATAATTTGGTCGGCGCGATCTTTTATCAGTTCTCGCGCACAGTCGGGCGCAAGATGAATCACCGCGCCTGTGAACGGTGCGGCAAGTGGTTTGAATATCAACGCGGGACGGCACGCTACTGCAGTAACACATGCCGTGTCTACGCTTCACAGCAACGGAGGGGTTTAACATGAGTAACAGAGGTCATATCAAGCAGCGTGCAAAAGGCACGTGGTCCATCATTATCGAATTGCCCCGCGACGCCAACGGCAAGCGCCGTCAAAAATGGGAGACGGTACGCGGCAGCAAGAAAATGGCTCAGGAACGGCTCACGGGAGCATTACGCCAGTTAGACACCGGGACGTATATCGAACCCCAGCAACTCACGATTAGAGACTACCTCGAAAAATGGCTTGCCCATGTCGAGCATGCCATCGCCACTAAGACGTATGTGCGTTATGCGGAGATATGCCATCATCATTTGGTCACCACGTTCGGCGACATGAAGGTGAGCGATCTTAAACCGATCCATGTTCAAGAGTACTATGACGAAGCACTCCGCAGCGGTCGGGTAGATGGTAGAGGGGGGTTAAGCGCTAAGACCGTGCGCCAGCATCACGTGGTACTTCATAAGGCGCTCAAGCAAGCGGTGCGCTGGCAAATTCTACAAAGTAATCCCGTCGATGCCGTGGAACCTCCCAAGATAACGAACCAAGAAATGAAATGTCTGACAGAGGATCAAACAGAATCGTTACTCAAGCTGGCGGAGGGTCGGCGACTCCATACGCCTCTGCTCGTCGCGGTGACAACGGGACTCCGCAGAGGGGAACTGCTCGCATTGAAGTGGAGTGACGTGGATATAGAGGGTCGGTGGTTATCGGTCAATCGCAGTGTCGAGCAAACAAAATTAAAGGGGTTGCGGTTTAAGACACCGAAGACAACGCGCTCCCGACGCAAGATAGCGTTGCCGTCGATAACGGTGCAGGCGCTAAAGAAAGATCGGACCAAGCAAAAAGAGGAACGGTTACAAGCGGGTAAACTGTATCAAGATAATGATCTGGTCTTTTGTCTTGAAGACGGGTCCATCTGGCCGCCCGAGAGTCTCACCAACAGTTACCGTAAGATGATCCGGCGGACCGAGTTCCAGGGGATACGGCTCCACGATCTGCGCCACACACATGCGACACAGTTATTGCGCCAGAGGATCAATCCGAAGGTCGTGAGTGAGCGCCTCGGTCATTCCTCGGTCGCGGTGACGCTCGACCTGTACTCTCACGTCATGCCGGACATGCAGGAGGAAGCAGCCCGCGCAATCGACGCCATCCTGGGCGGTGTCTCGCAGCGCGGTTAGCAAACGGTTAGCAAAAAAGAGAAGCGAATCGGAGAAAACCCCCGTAGTTATTGGCTGGGGGAGAGGGATTCGAACCCCCGCTGGCGGAGTCAGAGTCCGCAGTCCTACCACTAGACGATCCCCCAGCGGGATCGGACTCGGATGGGAGTGTAAAGCATATATAGACGAGGGGTAAGGGCAAGCTCGGGCGGATCGCGCGACGCCGTCCGCGGAAGCCCGCCCGGTGTTCCGCTAGTCCGCGGGTCCGGTCTTGCGTTCCGCGCAGTCGTGTTGCCGCCGCAGGCGGGGACGGCTGTTCCGTTATCGTTTCGAGTATTGCGGACGCTTGCGCGCTTTGTGGAGTCCGACTTTCTTACGTTCGACCTCCCTGGCGTCCCGGGTCACAAATCCGGCCTTGCGCAGCTTGCGGCGCAGCGCTTCATCGTAGACGAGCAGGGCGCGGGTGATGCCGTGCCGGATGGCGCCCGCCTGACCGCTGTTGCCGCCGCCACCGACATTCACTTCGATGTCGAAGGTGTTTTCCATTTCAGCCGTGACCAGCGGTTGCCGCACGATCATACGGGAGGTTTCCCGACCGAAGTACTCATCCAGCGGTAGCCGGTTGACGACGATCTGTCCGCTGCCGCGCGTCAGGCGCACCCTTGCGGTGGATGACTTGCGCCGACCGGTGCCGATATATACCTCTTCCGAGTTCGCCACGCTCTACCTCTTCTGTTTTGGTTCAGATCTCTAACGGCTTGGGCTGTTGCGCGTGATGCCGATGTTCGGGACCGGCGTATACGTGCAATTTTGAAAACACGACCCGGCCGAGCGGGTTCTTCGGCAACATGCCTTTCACCGCGGTCTCGATCACCCGTTCCGGATGCCGCGCCAGGGCCTTCTCAAACGTCTCGGATTTAATTCCGCCTGGATACCCGGTATGCCGGTGATAGACCTTGGCCGCCGCCTTGTTGCCGGTGACTCGCACCTTTTCGGCGTTGACAACGACTATGTGATCGCCGGTGTCCATATTCGGGGTGAATTCGGGTTTGTGCTTGCCGCGCAAACGCCGCGCGACCTCGCTCGCCAGCCGTCCCAGCACCTTGTCGGTGGCGTCGACGACGTACCAGTCTCGACGAATGTCTTTCGGTCTCGCGGTGTAGGTCTTCATCTCGATCGCAGGGTCCAGCGCAGTGCGGGGGCGGATACTACTAAACAGCACAGCAAGTTACAAGACGTGGCGGATCGCGCCCGGGTGGGCGCTGCGGCGGGTAAAAAAAAGGCGTGGCCTAGAGGAGCCACGCCCAAACCACCAAAGGAGGATGGAGGAGACGGTGGGTATCCGCGTCCAAGCCAATACCCGCTTTTCTTTCCCTGAAGCACCACCAAAACTTCAGGATATAATAATTATCTAATATATCTTCTGTTTTGTCAAACTGCCTATGTAACAGAAGTATAGACGAATATTCGGCGGGCGCACGCGCACGCAGCACGCACCCGGGAACGCGATCGAGTGCCCCACGGTGCACCGGCGTCCCGGAGAGGATATGGGGTCAGATTTTCAGGCGTTCAACCACGCGGCCGTGCACGAGGTGTTCCTCGATGATCTCATCCAGGTCTTCCTCATCGACGTAGCTGTACCAGACGCCTTCCGGATAGACGACGACCACCGGCCCTTTTTCGCAGCGGTCGAGGCAACCGGCCTGGTTGATGCGTACGCCGCCCTGGCCGGAGATCCCGAGTTCCTTTGCCTTGGATTTGGCGTATTCGCGCATGCGGGATGAATCGTGATCGGCGCAGCACGCCTTGCCGTTGTCACGCCGATTGACGCAAAAAAACACGTGGCGGCGGTAATAAGGTCGGTCAGGCATTGCTAACCAAGATCGCTCGGGGGGCGGGATTATAGCGAACCTTCGGTGACGGCGCGCTCCATCCGCCGCCGCAGGTCGAGGGCGAGGGAGCCCTCCGGCGCCTCCACGTGGTCCCAGGTCACGGGGCTGCCCGCCGCCACGACGGAGCGCAGTCGCAAGCCGGCGGCGAGGCCGAGCGGCAGCAGACGGCGTTCGAGACTCGCCGCCGCCGACGTCAATTTTCCGTAGACACAGTACCCGCCCTCCCCGTCCAGGCGATCTCCCGCGCAAAGGTCCCGCTTCGCCACCGCGGCGACGTCGGCGAGGAAGGTCCGCGCCGTCCCCGTGGATTCGTTGCGCAGCACGGCGTGGGCGACGGAGAGACCCAGTTCCAGACCGATGAAGTGGGTCGGACGGTACAGCGCCGCGAACCGGCCGCTGTCGTCGGTCAACACACCGTACTCACCGAAACAGCGTTGGGAATACGCGCTCTCGGTTTCGAAGGTGACGTAGACACCCCATCGCAGGTCGCGCTCGACTTCGCTGCCGTCGCGCTGCAGGCTGGAGACGACCTCCAGCGTTCCGGCACGACTCAAGACACCGCCGAATTCCCGCGGTCGGCAGACCTGCGCCAGCTCGTCCGCAGAACAGGCCGGAAACTGCAGGCCTTCGGCTTGCGGCACCAGGCCGGTGGCGTTGGCCACCGCAGCCATTTCGATGGCCGATTTGGTCCCGTCGAGGAACGAATTGAACATCTGCGCGTTGAAATCGCCGCCGGCGACCTGCTCCTCGGTAAAGCCGTAGTGCCGCCACACGGTATCCGGTGTAGAGCTATGATACGCGGGGAGATATTTCGTCCCCTTGCCTGCGCAGGTTACGGTAAAACCGCTGGTGCGCGCCCAATCGACCAGTTCGCAGATCAAGGCCGGCTGATCGCCGTAGGCCAGCGAGTAGATCACGCCCGCTGCGGCCGCCTCCCTCGCCAATACCGGGCCCACCAGGGCGTCGGCTTCGACATTCACCATGACCACGTGTTTGCCGGCGGCGAAGGCCCTGCAGGCGTGCTCGACACCCGCAATCACCTGACCGGTGCACTCGATGACGACGTCAATGGCGTCGGCGCTGAAAACGGTATCGACGTCGTCGGTGACCACGGTTCCACCTTCCGACAACGCCTGCGCCATCGCCGCGGCGTCGAATATCTCCCTCCGCCAACCTACGCGCCCCAGGGTGGCGTGCACCCTGGCGGGGTCGAGATCGACGATGGCGGCCACCTGCAGACCGGGCGTGGTCGCCGCCTGGGCCAGAAACATGGAACCGAACTTGCCGGCGCCGATCAGGGCGACGCGTATGGGCTTACCCGCCTGCTCGCGCTGCAATAACGGTTGAATCAACGACATCGCAAATCAATCTTCATACACCGGACGGTTGCGGCTCCGCGCTGTGGCCGGTGACGCCGGGTTGCGCTTGCACTCTCGATTCATGCGTCGAGCAACTGTATCCAGTGCCGGACCGGGACCGCGGCCCCGGCCGCCAAGTGCGACAGGCACCCAATGTTGGCGGTGGCGATCACATCGGGGTCGCCCGCCTGCAACGCCCTGAGCTTGTTGTCCTTGAGCCGACCGGCGAGGTCCCGCTGCAGGATCGAATAGGTACCGGCGGATCCGCAGCACAGATGGGGGTCCGCAACCGGCGTGAGCGAGAAGCCGATGCGGTGCAGAATGGACTCGACGACGCCGTTCAGCTTCTGCCCGTGCTGCAGGGTACAGGGTGTATGAAACGCCACGCGCTGCCGCGCCTGGACACGCAGGGCGGAAACGTCTTCGGCGCCAACGATCTCGCACAGGTCGCGCGTCAGCTCGGAGACGCGCGCCGCCTTGTCCGCGTACGCGGAATCGTGACGCAGCAGATAACCGTATTCCTTGACCATGACCCCGCATCCGCTGGCGGTCATTACAATCGCCTCCGCGCCGCCCTCGACATGCGGCCACCAGGCGTCGATGTTACGCCGCACGAAGCCGAGCGCTTCCTCCGGCGCCGACAGATGGTGGCTGAGGGCCCCGCAGCAGGTATCTTCCGCAGCCACGAGGCTTACGCCCAAGCGATCCAGTACGCGTGCGGCGGCGGCGTTGATCTCCGGCGCCAACGCCGCCTGCGCGCAACCCTGCATCACCAGCATGGTGCGCGGATGCGAACTCTGCGGCCAGCTGGCGGCGCGGGAGCGGGGCGGAATCGTGCGTTTGATCGCACCCGGCATGAGCGGTCGCACCGCCTGTCCGAGTTGCATGAGGGCGCCGAAGCGCCGCCGGTGCGGAATGATCGCGCGCAAGGTCCGCCGTGTGACCCGATCCAACCATGGACGCGCGACACGGACATCGACGACTTCACGTCCGATGTCCAGCAACCGGCCGTAACGGACGCCGGAGGGGCAGGTGGTTTCACAACTCCTGCAGGTCAGGCAACGATCGAGATGCAGCTGCGTCGTTGCCGTCGGCTGCTCGCCTTCGAGGACTTGTTTGATGAGGTAGATGCGGCCGCGCGGACTGTCGAGCTCGTCTCCCAGCAGCTGGTAGGTGGGACAGGTCGCGGTGCAGAAACCGCAATGCACGCAGGCGCGGAGGATGGCCTCGGCTTCCTTCCCGTGGTCGGTTCCGCGTATGAAATCAGCGAGTGCGGTCTGCATGCGCCCGGGTCACGAAGAAGGTACGCAGATAGCGTTCATACAAACCTGCGCAGGCGGCGCGGCGGTCGACTGCGGACAATCCGGACGGCCTGGGTTTCGCGGGCGGTTTTCGTTTTTCATGGTCAAAGGTCTAAAAGTCCCGGTACATCCGACCGCGGTTGAATACGCGCTCCGGGTCGAAGGCGTTCTTCAGATTGCGGTGCAACTCGAGCAGCCGCGAGGTCAAGGGCTGAAACACCTCCGAAGAGCGATCTCCGCCTCGAAACAAGGTCGCGTGGCCGCCGGAATCGGCGATGCTGCCGCGTACCGTTTTCGCCGCGGCCTCGGTCTTGAGCCAGCGTTGTCCGCCTCCCCATTCGATCAGCCAGTCGCCGTCGAGCATCGACGGCGGCGATCCCTGGGGGACGGAGAGCCGCCACAGCGGCCGCTCGTCCTCGAAGAACGGATGTCGATGCTCCCGCACGCTGCGCCAGAAATCGCCGTTGTCGCCCGCCGCCTCGCCGCCGATTTTCGCCACCGCGGCGGCGACGCCTTTCTCGGATCCGGAAAGCCGAACCCGGAGGGTATCGTCGTGGAAACAGGTCGCCGAGATCGGCAGCGGCTGACCCGCCCAGGCGTTCATCTGGCGTATCGCCTGCTCCACCGGCATGGACAGAGTCAGGGTGGCTTCGCGCGCGGGAACGGGCAACACCTTCATGGACACCTCGGTGATGACGCCCAGCGTGCCCATGGCGCCGACCATGAGGCGGGAAACGTCGTAGCCGGCGACGTTTTTCATCACCTCGCCGCCGAAACGCAAGAGCTCGCCGCGGCCGTTGATGACGCGTGTGCCCAAGACGAAATCCCGGGCCGCGCCGCTGTAGGGCCGCCGCGGACCGGAAAATCCGCAGGCTACGGTTCCGCCCAGGGTCGCTCCGTCGGCGTAGCCGGGGGGTTCGAAACCCAGCATCTGGCCCTTGTCGGCCAACACCGACTCGAGCTGCGCGAGTCGCGTTCCGGCGCGGACCGTGATCACCAGCTCGGAAGGCTCGTAACCGACGACGCCGGCGTGCGCAGTTACATCGAGAACGACGCCCTCGCTGTCGCGGCCGTAAAAGGCCTTGGTGTCGGCGCCTTGGATGCGCAGCGGCGCGCCTTCCGACGCCGCCTGCCGCACCGTCTGGCAGAGCTGCTCGCCGATGTCCTTGTCGGGGATCGCCGCGGCTGTCACGATGTCAGAACCGCTCCAGGTGCGGGAACTTCAGCTCTCCCTTGTGCACGTGCATGGCGCCGAATTCCGCGCAGCGGCTGAGCGTCGGGACGGCCTTGCCGGGATTGAGCAATTGCTTCGGATCGAACGCCTGTTTCAGCGCGTGGAACTGCGTCAGCTCCTCGGGCTGGAACTGCACGCACATCTGATCGATCTTTTCCACGCCCACCCCGTGCTCGCCGGTGATGGTGCCGCCCACCTCCACGCACAATTCCAGGATCTTGCCGCCGAGTTCTTCGGTGCGCTCCAACTCGCCGGGCTGGTTGCCGTCGTACAGGATCAGGGGATGCAGATTGCCGTCCCCGGCGTGAAATACGTTGGCCACGCGCAGACCGTACTCGGCGCCCATTTCCGCGACGCGCGTCAACACGTAGCCGATTTGTTTTCGGGGGATGGTGCCGTCGATGCAGTAGTAGTCGGGGGAAATCCGCCCCGCCGCCGGGAACGCCGCCTTGCGACCGGACCAGAACAGTTGCCGCTCCTGTTCGTCCTTCGCAATGCGCAGGTCGGTGCAGCCGCTGCGCTGCAATACCTTCGTCACCCGCAGGATATCGTCTTCCACTTCCTCCGGCGTGCCGTCCAGCTCGCACAGCAGGATCGCCGCGGCGTCGACGTCGTAGCCGGCGTGGACAAAGTCTTCGGTCGCCCGCGTCGCCATGTTGTCCATCATCTCCAGGCCCCCGGGTATGATGCCGGTGGCGATGATGTCGCCCACGGCGTCGCCCGCCTTCTCCACGTCGGCGAACGAGGCCATGATGAGTTTCGCCGACTCCGGCTTCGGCAGCAGGCGCACGGTGATTTCGACGATGATGCCGAGCATGCCTTCGGAACCTGTCATCAGGGCCAGCAGGTCGTAGCCGGGCGCATCGAGGCTGTCGGAGCCGATGGTGACCAGGTCACCGTCCACGGTGACGACCTGCAGTTTCAGGATGTTGTGCACCGTGAGTCCGTACTTGAGGCAGTGCAGGCCGCCGGCGTTTTCGGCCACGTTGCCGCCGATGCTGCAGGCGATCTGCGAAGACGGGTCGGGGGCGTAATAAAAACCCGATGCGGAAACCGCTTCCGATATTGCCAGGTTGCGCACGCCGGGCTGGACCCGGGCGGTGCGATTGACGAGATCGATGTCGAGTATGCGGTTGAACTTCGCCAGACTCAGGAGCACGCCGTGTTCGAGCGGCAACGCGCCCCCGGACAGGCCGGTACCCGCACCGCGCGCCACCACCGGGACTTCCTCGCGCGCACAGTAACGCATTACCGCCTGCACCTGCTCGACGGTATCCGGCAATACCACCAGGAGAGGCAGTTTGCGATAGGCGCTCAGGCCGTCGCACTCGTAGGGTCTGAGCTCCTCCACCTGGTCGAGCACCGCGTGGCGCGGCAGCCACGCGCGCAGGGCCTTGGCATGGACCTCGCGATCCGCCTGCTTACCGGTGGTGAAAGTCTCCGCTGCTCGGGACATGTCTTTTCCCTCGGCCTATTCGTCGGAGTCAACATACCACGATCTCGGAAGGATGACACACCGGCGCTTGCAAGGGTGTACAAACCCGCATAGGCTCGCAAATTCGACCACCGCGGAGGTACACGAAACATGTCCATCAAAGTCGGCGATCGACTCCCCAACGTAACGCTATATGTGATGGGCGACGGCGGCCCGAAGAGCCTGCCCTCCGACGAACTTTTTGCGGGCAAACGGGTCGTGCTGTTCGCCCTGCCGGGGGCGTTTACGCCCACCTGCTCCGCCAGCCACCTGCCGGGATTCGTGGTCCACTCTGACGACATCTACGCAAAAGGCGTCGACAGGATCGTCTGCCTGTCGGTGAACGACGCCTTCGTGATGCATGCCTGGGGCAAGTCTCAGAACGCGGACGACAATATCTTGATGGTGGCCGACGGAAACGCCGACTTCACGGAAGCGATCGGACTGGCGGAGGACCGCCACGACCGAGGCATGGGAATCCGTTCGCAGCGCTACTCCATGGTCGTCGACGACGGCGTCGTCATGGCGCTCAACGTCGAGGCGCCGGGAAAGTTCGAGATCAGCGGCGCCGAACGGATACTCGAGCAGTTGTCGTAGTCGTCCGCGTCGGTGTCGGTGTCGGGGATCGACGCCGGGACGACGATTGCCGGCGCGGAATCAGGCCCCGCTCATCCAGCGTATCGCCACCGCGGCGCCCGCACCCAGAAAAAGCGCCAACGGGATATTGCGTGTCCCGCGGTAAACGCCGAGCGCGACCGCGAGGCCGGCGAACTTGATGTAGGTCTCGGGTCCGAGCGCGAATCGCCCCTCCTGCAGCAACATCGCCTTGGAGACGATGCCCGCGGCGATAGCGAAGGACACGTAGCTGAGGAAATCGGCGTACTTCCGCCCGGCTTCGCGCAGCGGTGCCCAGAGGAACGGCGCCGCCCTGAGGACGTAGGTACCCGCGGCGGCGCCGCCCACGGCAATCAGCCATTCCAGATTCGTCATCGCTTCGGCACGGAGACGGCGATGCCCGCGCCGACCGCGGCGATGAAGATTCCCCAACCCGGCAACAGCAATTCCAGCGGCGGCGTCAACACCAGTCCGATCATCGCGGCACCGACTTCCCGGCGTCCCCGGGTTTCTCCCACCAGCAGCAGCGAAAAATAGATCGGCAGGAACAAGGTCGCGCCGAACGCCAGCAATGCGGGAAGCCGGGCACCGATCACTATGCCTATCGCGGTGCCGACGACCGCCGCGGAAAAAGTCATGAAGATCACGCCGCGGTAAAAATCGAACAGGTCCAGGCGCTCGTCGCGGCGCGACTGGAAGAACGTCATCAGATAGGACGAAGCGCTGACGAATTGCGCCCAACAGGCCATGCGCGAGGGGGGGACGTGACTGAAGAACGTCGTCAACGTCAGGCTCATGACAAAAAATCGAAGGTTCACGAGCACACCCACGGAGATAACCTGCAGCAGCACGCCGTCCTGCATGGCCAGGTCGAACATGGCGAACTGCGCGGGGGCGGCGAAGACCGCCGCCGTAGACAACAAGGCCGTGACCGGCGCCACCCCCGCGACCTCTGCGGCAATACCCACACCTATGAATATGGCCACGAACGTGGGCACTACGGAGCTCCCCGCCCGCATGCCTTTCTTTACATCCACAGAGACGCTTTGAAAAAACAATGGCGCGGGCGGATTGTTCGAGGGATTGCGGGATTACGGTGCGCAGCGGATCGCGACCGGCACCCGGTCCACTGCGTGACTCACAGCGCCGCGGCGATCGCCTGGCCGAGCTCGCTGGTGGTGGCCTTGCCGCCCATGTCCGGGGTGTGCAGGCCGGGCTCCGCGAGCACGGTCTCGATCGCGCGTTCGACCGACTCGGCGGCCTCGGCGTGGCCGAGGTGCTCGAGCATCATGGCCGCCGACCAGATCTGGCCGATGGGATTGGCGATGCCTTGCCCGGCGATGTCCGGCGCCGAACCATGCACGGGCTCGAACATGCTCGGGAATCGGCGCTCGGGATTGATGTTGGCGGAGGGCGCGATGCCGATGGTCCCGGCGACCGCCGGCCCGAGATCGGAGAGGATGTCGCCGAACAGATTACTGCCGACGACGACATCGAACCAGTCCGGATGGAGGACGAAATTCGCCGCCAGGATGTCGATATGATACTGGTCGGTGCGAATATCCGCATAGTCGGCGGCCACCGCGGCAAACCGTTCGTCCCAGTAGGGCATGGTGTGGATGATGCCGTTGGACTTGGTGGCGGACGTCAGGTGCCTGGCGTCGCGCGTGCGTGACAGCTCGAAGGCGTAGCGGATGACCCGGTCCACGCCTTGGCGGGTGAATACGCTCTCCTGGACCACCATCTCCGCGTCGGTGTCTCGATACAGACGACCGCCGATTTCGGAATATTCCCCTTCGTTGTTCTCCCGCACCACGACGAAATCGATATCTTCCGCACCGCGGTCCCGCAACGGCGAACGGATGCCCTCGAGCAGCCGCACGGGCCGCAGATTCACGTACTGCTGCATCTCGCGCCGGATGGGAATCAACAGTCCCCAGAGCGAGACGTGGTCGGGCACATTGGGAAAACCCACCGCGCCGAGGAAAATCGCGTCTGCGGACTTGAGCTGTGCGATCCCGTCCTCAGGCATCATTTCACCGGTCTTGGCGTAGGTCTCACAACTCCAGGGATACTCCGACCAGGTGAACGTAATTCCAAACTTCCCACCCACCCGTTCCAGAACGCGCATACCCTCCGGCACGACTTCTCGGCCGATGCCGTCGCCCGGAATTACGGCAATCTTGTGATCTGCTGCAGTCATCTGTGTCGTCACACTTCTAGCGGGAAATATACCCCGAAAATGCAATCAAATTCCGTTGGTTGAAGCTAGTCCATGATGGGGGCTGTTGGTTTGCGACGCGATGGATTTGCTGTTTGGTTCCTCAACCACCCAGGAACAGCCGTCCGACCTCAGGGTTTGCGAGCAACACGTCGCCCTTATCCGCAATCGCAATCTCGCCGGACACCATGACGTAACCGACATCGGAAAACTCAAGGCCTTTTTTGGCGTTTTGTTCCACCATGATGATGGTCTTGCCTTCGTTGTGTTGCAGGTCGTCGAGGATCTCGAACACCATGTTGATAAAACGCGGCTCCAAGCCAATTGACGGCTCGTCCACCAACAAAATTTCGGGATTCATGACCAAGGCGCGGGAGATCTCCAACAGGCGCCGCTCGCCGCCCGACAGCACCCGGGCGGGCTGGTTGCGGCGTTCGGCGAGCTTCGTGTATTTGTCAAAGATCCTGTCCGCCGCCTCGCGCGCGTGCGCCGGATCTTCCATCAGGTATCCGCCCATCCACAGGTTTTCCTCCACGGTCATGTCCGGAAACACGGAGTTGTCCTGCAGGATGTAGGCGATCTTCGCCTCCTTGAGTTTCTGGTTGGGGCCGAGCGTAGTGATCTCGCGACCGTCAACTCGGATCGAGCCGCTCATGATATTGGTGAACCCATAGATCGAATGCAGCACCGTGGATTTTCCCGCGCCGTTGGGTCCGATCAAACACAAGGACTGGCCCTTCCTGACCTGTAAGTGGACATCGAACAGAATCTGCATCTTGCCGTAACCGGCATTGAGGTTCTCAATAGTGAGCAACGGCGCGTTGTCCGCGAGCGCGGCAAACTTGTCCACCGTTGGTCGGTCCAGGGTGAGTTCGCCGGCGTCTCGTGCGACCTCGTCCACCGACAACACGGTGTCCACTGTTCCCATGCCGTGGCCATGGATCTTGTCGGACTTGTCGCGGTCGTTCTCCGCCATCAGTGTGCGCCCAGATACGCGTCAATCACGCGTTGATCGCTCTGGACGTCCTCGGGGGCACCGTCGGCCAGCAGCTCACCGTGGGCGAGACAATAGATGTGCTGAGCGAGGTTCATGATGACGCGCATATTGTGTTCGATGACGAAAAGCGTGATGCCGAAATCGGCGTTGGCGCGTTTCAACCGGTCGATGAGACCGTTGATGAGGGTGGGATTGATGCCCGCGGTGGGTTCGTCGAGCAACAGCGCGATCGGTCTGTTCATCAACGCCATGGCGAACTCGAGCAGCTTCTGCTGGCCGAACGAAAGGTCTTCCGCACGCAGATAGCGTTTAGCGTAGAGACCGACAAAGTCCAGTAAACCCTCAGCCCGCTCGGAAATCTCGGGCGAGAACTTCCGCAGCATGGTGGCAAAGTTGTCGTGCACGTGCGGCAGGCTGATCTGCATGTTCTGCACGCAGTTCATGCGGCCGAAGATGCGGGTCTGCTGAAACGTGCGCAATAGTCCCAGGCGGGCGATCTCGGGTGTCCTGAGATGGGACAGCTCCTTGCCCTGGAAGCGAATGGATCCGCCGTCGATGGGGTGGTAACCGACGATGGAATTGAACAGGGTGGTCTTGCCGGACCCGTTCGGCCCGATGAGGCCGATGATGGATCCCTCCGGCACCGACAGGCTGATGCTGTCGTTGGCGACCACGCCGCCGAAGGTCTTGGTGACGTTCTCGACTTCCAAGATCGCGCTCACCGCTCCCCCTCCAGCGACACCTGCACGCGGCGGGCCTCCTCGTCGACGACCTCACCGAACCGCTGTGGCCAGCGTTCGCGCAGCCAGCCGACGATGCCCAGGGGAAAGAACACCACCACGACCACGATCAGCAGACCCAGCGCCACCCGCTGCCAGCCGAACAGATAAGTCCAGAAGAACTCCTGGGTGACGTGGAACACGGTGGCGCCGATGACCGGCCCCCACAGCGTTCCCTTACCGCCAAGGATCGCCATCAACACCATCCACACGCCGAAGGTCGGCCCGGCAAACGCGACGTCGGTGGGGTCGATGAAGATCACCAGGTTGCCGAAGACGCCGCCGGTCAAAGCCAGGAAGAAACCGGATACGCACCAGGCGACGGTCTTGTAACGGGTGGCATGCAAGCCCAGCGCTTCGGCCTTGTCTTCGTCGTCGCGGATGGCGTTGATGGCGAGCCCGAATTGACCGGCATACAGGCGCTTGAGCACGGTGAACGTGATCACCGCCAGCACCAGGAAAACATAATAGAAAAATGGACCGCGCTCGCCCAATTCGTCTGGCAGCAGCGGTGTTACCAGACCGGACCCGGCACCGATGTAATCCCAACCGCTGGCCAACTCACCGGCGGCAATGCCGAGACCCAGGGTGCATATGGCAAAATAATGACCCCGCAGTCCGAGAATACCGGATCCCAGCACCGCGGCGATCAGCACCGCCAACACCGCGCCGGTAGCCATGCCCAGACCCAGTCCGGTCAAATACTCCGCGACGGTCAACGCCGCCTGCTCGCCGCCGGCGACTTCGGCGTATTCCTCCACCGTGAAGTACAGATCCCGTTGCACGACCGCGGTGGCGTACATGCCGACCCCGAAAAATACGATATTGCCGAACGAGTTGTACCCCATCTGCCCGCCCATGATGTCCCAGGTCATGGCAAACAGAATCATCACCCACAAGAACGCGAACTGGATGAGATAGGGCTGCAACACGGGGATCTGCGGGATGACCAGCGCCGCGACCAGCAACCCCAGATACAAACCCATCTTACCGGGGCCGTTCATTTCAGCACCTGGCGTTGGCGTTTGAGAACCATGTTGCGCAGCAACAGGATGACCACCAGCAGCCCGAAGACGAAGCCGATCTGAAATTCGGCGCCGAGGAGGAAGGCGGCGAACTGCTCCGCCGCGCCCAGCCCCAAGGCCGCGGCGACGACCCCGGCGATGTTGCCCAGACCGGCCACCACCACGATCATGAACGAGCGGATGGTGTAGGCGAGGCCGATGAACGGCTGAATCACCCAGGTCATCACCACCAGTGCCCCGGCGGCGCCGCAGATGGCGGCGTTCATGGCGAAGGTCATGGCGTAGACGCGATCGGTGTTGATGCCCATCAACCGCGCTGCCCTGGCATTCTGTGCGGTCGCACGGATCGCCTGCCCCATGCGCGATTTTTTGAAAAACAACACCAGGGCTACGCCGACGACCACCACCACGGCGAAGGCCACCAGCTTGATCTGACCCACGGTCACTTGATTATCGAACAGGAACAGCGTGCCCAGGCCCGATTCGGCGGACTGGATGTCGGCGCCGAAGATCTGGTCCATCAACTGCTGCAGGAGGATGGAAATGCCGAACGTCGCCAGGATCGAGATAAACAGATCGCGATCGACGACGCGGAATATCACCATCCGGTAGATCGCCCAGCCGACGAAGAACAATACCACCGCCGCCACCGGCACGCCGAACAACGGGTGAATCCCGGCGTTGTACAGCGTCAAGGTGACATAGCCGCCGAGGATGACGTAATCGCCCTGGGAGATGTTGATGATGTTCATCACTCCCCACAGTAACGCCATGCCGTAGGCGGCCAGGGCGAAGATCGACCCCACCAGCAAGCCATCGATCAGCAATTGCACCGAGAAGATCGGTGCCTGTAACAGGATCTCGAGGTTGCCCATTCACAAATAGCCCGCCTCCGGCGAAGCCGGGGGCGGGCCTCTTTAGCATCCTACGTTATCGTTCGCTCCACTTGGGACGCGGATGGATCAGCTTGTCCGACGCCCACTTGGTCGGCGCCACGACCTTGTACTGACCGCCCTGGATCTGGCGCAGCACCATCGGCTTGGCGATGTTCTTGCCGGTCTCGTCGAACTTGATGTTGCCGTAGAAGGTCTGCATGTCGGTCGCCGCCAGGGCGTCGCGCAGCTTATCGGTATCGAAGGAGTTGGCGCGCTGCAGGGCATCGACCCACACCAGGACCGACGCCGTGGATTCGGCGGCCTGATACGGCGGCACGTACCCATATTCCTTCTCGAACAGCTTGGCGTAATCGCTGGCCGATCCGAAGTAGTCGTCCTTGTAGGTCATGGTCTCGGCCCACTGGGTGGCGCAGAGGGTATAGTCGGCCCCGGCGCCGAACTTGCCGATCACGTCGGCCGCCTCACAGTGGGTGATGGCGAACATCGGCACTTCGACCTTCTGCTCCATCATCTGCCGCACCGCGGTGGCCGCACCCTTGGAATGGCCGGACACCACCAGGACGTCCGGTTTCAGCGCCCTGACTTTAGTCAGTGTGACCGTCATGTCGCTCAGCTCCTTGGGCAGCTTGTCGTCGATGACGACGTTCATGCTGTGGGTCTGGGCATCGTCCAACACCCCGGCGCGGATGTCCTGAGAGAACGGGTCGTTCTCCACCGCTACGGCCAACTTGAGTTCCGCGGGGTCCTTGCCTGCCGCTAACGCCTGCTCGGCGGCGAGGTTGATGGCCTCGGCCAGATATTGCTCCGAGGTCGACAGCACCGCGAACAGGTACTTGTAGCCCTTGTTGAACAGCGACCGGGAGGCGCCGTTGCCCTCGACCATGGGGATCTTGTATTTCTCGGTCACCGGCGCCATCGCCTTGGTCAGCCCCGAGCTGTACGGGCCGAGCATGTACTGCACGCCGTCCTGCTTGATCAGGCGCTCCGCCAGCTGGGCGCCACGGGCGGGGGTAGACTCGTCGTCGTAGTAGACGACCTTGAGCTGGTAGTTCTTGTCACCTACCTTGATACCTCCCATCTCGTTGACCTTCTTGACGGCCAGGTCGTAGCCGTTCTTGGTGTGCTTGCCGTTGGTCTTGTATTTGCCGGTGAAAGACAGCGCCGCGCCGAGCACTATGGTATCGCCTTCGACTTTCGCCTGCGCCACACCGAACGCTGCCAGGGCAAGCGCTGCGGTGGCGCAGGAGACGAAGATTGTCTTTACGTAGTGCAACATGATTCCCTCCTGGGACCTCTGGTTGAATTACTTGCCATAACGTGTTTTCAGCTTGGATATCGCACCGAGATGGCTGAAAAAGCCCCCATATTGTGGGTGAAATAACCAGTTCGATCAATAACCGAGATCAACAATCCGCGACCCGTGCGCGTTGGTGAGTCGATATCCTTGGATCAGACAGCACGTTAGCGCCGCTTGGAGCAAAGCGGGGTGGGGGGATATGCGTGACTAGATCACCCCATCCTTGGACAGGCGCTTTATGTCGTCCTGGGTAAGGCGCAGCAAATCGCGCAGGATTTCCTCGGTGTGTTCACCCAGGAGCGGCGCGGCGTTGCGATAGCGCACCGGGGTCTCGGAGAATCCGATCGGGTTCGCGACCGCGGCGACGGTTCCGGCCAAGGCATGCGGCAGCTCGATTCGCATGCCCCGATGCCTTACCTGAGGATCGGCAAACACCTGCTCCAGGTCGTTGATGGGGCCACAGGGCACCCCGACCCGGTTCAATAGTACGCTCCACGCTTCGACCGTCTTGGTGGCGAAAATTCCCGCCAAGGTCGAAACCAAGACATCTCGATGGCGAACCCGCGCCGGATTGGTGGCAAAGCGTGGATCGTCGGCGAGGTCGGGCCTGCCGATTTGCGCGCACAGCCTCGCGAACTGCCGGTCGTTGCCCACGGCAAGGACCAGTTTACCGTCGCTGCAGTCGAACACCTGGTAGGGCACTATGTTGGGGTGGGCGTTGCCCGAGCGCGCGGGCGGTCGCCCCGAGACGAGATAATTCATGTTCTGATTCGCCAACGCGGCGATCTGACTGTCCAGCAGGGCCATGTCGATATACTGTCCCTTACCCGAGCGCTCGCGGTACGCGAGGGCGGCGAGGATCGCGACCATGGCGTACATGCCGGTGAGGACGTCGGCGATCGCCACCCCCATTTTCTGCGGACCGCCCCCGGGAAGATCGTCGCGTTCGCCGGTAATGCTCATGAGACCGCTCATACCCTGGATGACGAAATCGTAGCCGCCGATGTCGGCGTACGGCCCGGTTTGTCCAAAGCCGGAAATAGAGCAGTACACCAGGCGCGGATTGACGGATTTAATGTCGGCGTACGCCAATCCGTACCTTCGCAGCGCCCCGACCTTGAAGTTCTCGATAACGACGTCGCTTTTCGCAACGAGTTTCCGGACGATGTCCTGGCCGCCGGGGTGGGTGATGTCGACGGTAATGGATCTCTTGCCGCGGTTCGCGCCCAGGTAATAGGCCGATTCGCCGGTCTCTACGCCGTTCCGATCGCGAACATAGGGCGGACCCCACGAGCGGGTATCGTCGCCAACGCCCGGGCGTTCGACCTTGATGACGTCCGCACCCAGATCGGCCATGATCTGTGTCGCCCACGGTCCCGCCAACACCCGACTCAAATCCACGACCCGGATGTGGGACAGAGAATCGGTAGTGGTGTCACTCATCGGGTACATCGGCCTTGACACCCCCCGTGAGCGCATCGTTTATGATTGACACATGCTTCCCGCGACGTTGACCCTGCTGTCTCGATTGCCGCTTTCTGCGTTGTACGGATTGTCTCCATTGCTGAATTCTATACTTTATCGATTTGTCCCTTCACGTCGCGCGATCGTGTCGACCAATCTGCGCAACGCCTTTCCCGATCGGGAAACCGATGCCATCGACGCTCTGGCGCGCCAGGTCTACAGGAACTATGCGGACGTTGCCATGGAAATGGTGAAATCGCTGACCATCCCTGCGCAAGACCTGCAGCGCCGCGTGGACCTCCGCGGCGTCGAGATCATCGAGCGTTACCTTGCGCGTAATCAGGCCGTGCTGGTGACCGTGGCGCACCAATGTAATATCGAATGGCTGTTGCTGGCGATGAGTCTGAGGTTCGATTATCCCCTGGAGGCGGTCTACCGCCCCTTGAGCAATCGCTCGCTGGAGGCGGTGATGTCCACGATCTACACCCGATTCGGCGGCACCTTGATACCGGACCGGACCGTCGTCGCGGAAGTGATGCGGCGTCGCGATACGCCACGAATCCTGTCCATCGCCCCCGACCAGGCGCCAAACTGGCAGGACGAGGCTTACTGGGTGCGGTTTCTCAATCAGGAGACCGGATTTTTCCTGGCGCCGGAGCTATTGGCGAAATTCGCCGGATACCCCGTCGTCTTCGTCGCCATGTCGCGCATCGAGCGCGGCCATTATCGGGCCGAAATTCGGCTGCTGGCGGAACCGCCCTACCGAAAAGACGATCATTCCATCATGCAGGCGTATGTGGACTCGGTGGAAACGCAGATCGTCGACCATCCCGCCGACTGGTTCTGGTTTCACAACCGATGGAAACGCAAGCGTTCCCTATACGGCTGACGTCTTTCGTTCCAGGAACGCTGCGAGCTCCGCCAGGGTGGGGTGGTCGAACAGATCCGTGAGCTCGATGCGTCCCGGAAAACGCTCTTCGATACGCTCGTGGATATCGATGAGCTTCAATGAGCTCGCCCCGGTTTCGAAGAAATTGTCGTGCCGGCCCAATCGAATCCCCTCCAAGGCCCGATTGCATATCCCCTGGAGTTGGCGTTCCACATCCGAAATCGGCTCCTGTACCGTCTCCTGCGCCGAGCGAGCGAGCTGCCTTAATTGTTCCAGTTGCGCTGCGAACTCGCCGTCCGCGTACGCCCGCACCAAGGTGTAGCGCTGGAGTTTGCCGCTGGTGGTCTTGGGAATCCGTTGCACCGGGATTATCTCCGACACTTCCGCGCCCGTGTGTTCGTTGACGTAGGCCGCGACTTCCCGTGCGGTGTCGGCGAATTGCTCCATCGCGCCGCGATGCACGACGAACACCAGAATTCTGTCGCTCTCCGAATGTTCGTGCCGATAGCCGCCGACCGCGACCTTGCCCAGTTCCAATAGCCCCGACTGCACGGCGACCGCTTCCAGGTCGTGGGCGTAAAAATTCTGACCGTTGACAAACAACACGTCCTTCAAGCGACCGGTGACGAACAGCTCCTGCTCCTGCAAAAAGCCCAGATCGCCGGTGTCGAGCCAGCCGTCCGCGTCGATCGCCGCCCGGGTTGCCGTCGGATCGAGATAATAGCCCCGGCTGACGTTGGGACCCTTGATAAGAACACGACCCACGGTGGCGTCGGGCAGCGCCGTCCCGTCCGCATCGGCAACGCGTACCTCGCAAGCACCGATGGCGCGCCCCACGCTCACACATCGCATCGCGGCGTCGTCGACAGCGCCGGTCTGGATCGCGTCTCCCAGGGCAAGATGCCGGCGATCGATGTCGCGATAGTGCAAGCTCCTGCCCACGGGGGGGAACGACACGGCGAGGCTCGCCTCCGCCAGACCGTAGACCGGAAACATGGCTGTCCGGCGCAATCCACGGGGCGCAAGGGCGTCCAGGAATTGTTCGCACAACGGCGCGGAGATGGGCTCGGCGCCGTTGAAAATGAGCCGCACGTGGGACAGGTCGAAGTCGGCTTCACCCTGCCCGCGGCGATTGAAAACGTTCAGAAAATGTCGATAACCGAAATTCGGCGAACACAATACGTTGGCGCGCTCCGTAGTCGCCGCCTGCATCCAACTCAACGGCCGACGGACAAAGACCTCCGTGTCCATGAGGACGTGGTTCATGCCGCGAATCAGCATGTTCAGGTGAAAACCGATGAGACCCATGTCGTGGGTCAGCGGCATCCAACTGAGACTGACGTCGTCGGCGCTGAACTGCGCCGCCTGGATGATGTCTCTGATGTTGGCGAGCAGATTTCCGTGCGTGAGCACGACGCCCTTCGGTTCGCTGGTTGACCCGGAGGAGTATTGGATAAAGGCGACATCTCCGGTCCGGATCTCCTCCAGCCGGCCCGGCCGGGATATATCGTGGACATCGTCGCTGAGCAGACATCGCGACCGCATTCGATCGTAGGCGTCTTCAATGCCGCGATCTCGCGCAAAACCGCGGAACCGATGCCAGTTTGCGCGATTCGTATACACGTACCCTTGCGGCAGCTTCTCGAACACGCGGAACAATTTCAAACGCTGCTCGTCCGACACACCCACCGCGATAGGCACCGGGATAATGCCTCCGTAGAGACAGGCCCAGAATATGTCGACGAACTGCTCGTTGTCGTCGAGCAGCACTATCAGCTGGTGCTGCCGCTCCAGCCCCCGTTGCTGTAAATGACGGAGTATCCCGAGCGCCCTGCGACGGAGTTCGGAGAACGAGATCGCACTGCGCCGATCTCGGCTCTTGAGATAGGTAATGCGGCGCGGCTCGTCGCGCAGTGCATCCAGTGCCTCGGTTAAGGTCTTGTATTCCACGATATCCGTAAGTTGTAGTAGAAAAGGACGTGTCTTTACCATCGCTGATAGTTTGTGTTTTCCCTGGACCTGCATCGTCTGCCGGCGTCGCGCTATTTACGCGTCATCAGCGACATGATACCCGCCGGCGGCGGCGTTCCACGAGCGTACGCCGTGAAGCCCCTGGGCGGGAGCGCGGTCGCGGAATTAGCAACGGCTGGCACCGCATCGGCGTGTTCTTGGCGCGGCCGCTTGCCGGGAATGAAGCAGACTGTAGCAGCACATCGCACCGCCCCGCAGGGCACCACAAGCGCAACCGGCATTCTCGACGTCCTCGGCCCCGGCCGTCAAGCGACCTGGTCGTCACGCCGTGGGCTTGGGCAAACGGCGCCCGGTAGTTCCCGAGGCCCGACGACTCCGCTATCCCGCGCGTCGCACTCTTCGCTGGGCAACGATTACCGGGATGTCTTGCGGAGGCACCGGGCGGCTGAAGAGAAATCCCTGAAATTCATGACAATCCTGGGTCTTGAGGAATTCGACCTGTTGCGGTTGCTCCACGCCCTCCGCCACCAATCGGATCTTCAGACTGTGCGCCAGGGCGGAGATGGTCTTGATGATTGCCGCGTCTTTCTCATTGTTGGCGAGATCCATAACGAAGGTTCGGTCGATCTTGAGGAAATCGATCGGCAGCACTTTGAGGTATTTCAACGACGAATAACCGGTGCCGAAATCGTCGATCGAGATCGATACCCCGAGTTGTTTGAGCTCTCTCATGATCTTGACCGTTTCGTCGATATTGTCGATGAGCACGCCTTCGGTCAATTCGAGTTCGAGATGGACGGGGTCCAGACCCGATTCGCTCAGGGCATCTTTCACCGTTTCCACCAGCAGACCGGTTCTAAACTGCCGTGGGGAGATGTTTACCGACACACGCAGACCGCTCATACCGTCCTCGTGCCACAATTTCACCTGCCGGCAGGCGCCGCGCAGCACCCACTTCCCGACGTCGTTGATCAGCCCCATGCGCTCCAGAAGCGGAATGAACACATTCGGCCGCACCAACCCCCATTGGGGATGCTCCCAGCGAAGCAGGGCCTCGACGGCGACGATATCCTCGTCGTCGGTCGTCACGCGAGGTTGGTAGTAGAGCAGGAACTCGTTGTTGCGCAGCGCCTGCTTGAGCCCCGTCTCGAAGGCCAATCGTTCCGCGGCCTGTTCCTTCATGGATGGTGAATAATACTGGTACTGGTTTCGGCCCGCTTCCTTCGCCAGGTACATGGCGGTATCGGCGTCTTTCACCAATTTTTCGACGGTGGCGTCGTCTTTGGGGAACACGGCGATGCCGATACTGGCCGTGACGATGAAATCGTGGCCGTTGACGACCATCGGTTCAGCCATGGCATCAATGATTCGATTGGCCAGGCCGCCCGGACTGCCGACGAATTCCAGGCCCTCGATAATGACGGTGAATTCGTCGCCACCCATGCGGAACAGCATGTCGCTTTCGCGTACGCACGACGTCAGACGTTTGGCGACGATCCTGAGCACCTGGTCGCCCGTCGAGTGCCCAAAACTGTCGTTCACCAACTTGAACTCGTCGATGTCTATATAAAGCACCGCCAGCATGCGTTCCGCCCGGCGGGCGCGCTTGATCGCCTCCTGCAGGCGTTCGCTGAAGCTCGTACGGTTCGGCAGATCCGTGAGCGAGTCGTAGTAGGCCTGGTAATGGATCTTGGCTTCGTTTTTCAGACGCGCTTTTTCCTGTCGTTGGATGGTGCGTTCGGCGCGGTGGACGATGAGAAAAACGAGCGCGTACAGCAACGACAGACTCCCCACCACCCAGCCTGCGATCTCCCACTGGAGCCGCTGCAGACCAGTGACCAAATCGGTCACGTCCGAGTAGACTTCGAACACGGCCTCAACCGGGGCGTCTTCGCTTGCGCGAATAGGGATGTAGGAAGAGACGAGATTGCGATCCACGATTTCGCCCTCAAAGGCGTCGAAACGGTCGCGAAAGGTAATGCCGCTGACGGGCGCACCGTTTTTGGCGCCGACAAAACCGGCGTTGTCGCTTTTGTCCTCGCCGACCTGCCCGGGATCCGAGGAGAACACCGTGAGCCCATCGAGATTGTAGATCTTGACCTTCGACACCCGGGATCTCGCCATCTGCTTGCGTATGTCATCCCGAAGTTGCCTGACGGTGTAGTGGTTCGGAAGTTCCCCCCTGGGAATACGCGATGCGCGTTGAACAAACATCGAATACTTCGGCCACAGCGTGTTGGAAAACACCCGGCTCAAGGTGATGTTCGCTTTTGCTTCGTGGTCTATAAGCCCTTGAAAGGCAAGGTGTCTAAATACCAACAAAAGCACCACGACAGCGAACAGACCCAGGATACTGGTGATCCAGATGTAACGGTGCGATTTAAACATCAGATCTTCGTCGCCATCTCGTGCTCTTGCGTCGCGCAATCGTGCGGTCGTCGGACCCGCTACCGACGACGGTCAGCTGTGCGCACGAGCTCTCGAAGTTACCTCCGTGCCATGGGTATCTGAACGTGTGTAACGCTACCTGATCGGTATCGGGACGGACGCGGAAACGTTACACCCCTGTATATAAAGTTAGACAAAATAAAGCTTTTTTCCATATTGCCGGGGCCCCTGCGACGGCCCCGCGACAGACGGGAACGGTTGTCGGCGACCGCCCGCGGGCGGACGGCGGGGCGACCGGGAGGTACGGCTGCAACCGCTTGCACGCGCCCGGATCGAGATCGGCGCAGCGGTGCCGGAGGTCATTAATCCAGGGTCGATCGGGGTGCGGTCATCCAGGTACAAAACTTACGAGAACCGTTACAATTGCACGCACTTTTTTCGCGCCGTCGTCGGTTTCCGTTAACGCCGAAATCTGCCGCGAGCTTGACCATGATGCTCAACGGGCTCGAGCCTGTCGCACAACCCGGCTACGGCGGTTGGATGGGATGCGAATACAAACCGTCGGCGAATACCAATGCAGGATTGGGTTGGCCGCAACCGTATCTTACCGGTTGAGCCGCTTCCCGGTTTCTGTTAGCCGATTGCACTGCGGAAATCTTCTTTCATTTCGTTAACCTGGAGCCAACAATGCGCGACATTGGTTTTATCGGACTCGGCATCATGGGCGCCCCCATGGCCGGCCAACTGCAGGCCGGCGGTCACCGCATCTTTACCGTCAAACACAGATCGCCGCTGCCGCAGCCACTGCTCGAAGGCGGCGCCGGCGAGTGCGCGACACCTAAGGAGGTGGCGGAGAAATCCGAGATCGTGATCACCATGGTTCCGGACACGCCCCAGGTAGAAGCGATCCTGTTCGCTGCCCGTGGGGTCGCGGAGGGCCTCGGTTCGGGAAAGATCGTGGTCGACATGAGTTCCGTTTCCCCCATCGAGACCAAAGGTTTTTGCCGCTCGGGTGAACGACTTCGGCTGCGATTATCTCGATGCGCCGGTATCCGGCGGTGAAGTGGGGGCCAAGGCCGCCGCGCTGACGATTTCGAGCGCGTGAAACCGTTGATCGAACTGATGGGTAAGAACGTCACGCTGGTGGTTGATAACGGCGCCGGGCAGACGGCCAAGGTGGCCAACCAGATCGTGGTCGCCTTGACGATCGAGGCCGTGGGCGAGGCCCTGTTGTTCGCTTCCAAGGCGGGCGTCGATCCGGCCAAGGTGCGCGAGGCGCTCATGGGGGGCTTCGCCGGCCCCAAGATCCTGGAGGTACACGGCGAACGCATGATCAAACGCACCTTCGATCCCGGCTTCCGCATCAATCTGCATCAAAAGGCCTGAGCCTGGCGTTGCAGGGGGCGCGCGCCCTGGGGGTAAGCCTCCCCAATACCGCCGCCGCCCAGGAATTGTTCAACGCCTGTGCGGGCCACGGCTGGTCGGAGCTGGATCACTCGGCGATGGTGCGGGTACTGGAGATCTTGGCGCAGCACGAAGTGGCTTGAACGCCGCCGCAGGCATTGCGTGCAGCACAACGCCCGGGTCTTGCAGAATTCCGACAGAGCAGGGAAACGCGCTGTCAGCCCGACCGAATCGAGAGCGACGCTTCGAGACCGCGGCCTGCCGGGATGCCGGCGCGGAGCCTGCAGGGAGGTCTCCACGGCGTGCCGCGAAGCGTGCCTCTGGATACAACCTTGTCGTTTGCAGGCGCGTCCGGACGTCTTCGTATGCAAGCGTGCGTTGAATCCGCATTGCGCTGCGCGGGTGCCGCGCAGGAGACGTGCAGAAACGCTTACGCCGGTCAGCGTTCGTCGGGAGGCGGTACTACGACTTCGTCGTAGCCGTGTCGTTTGCTGACCGTACCGCTGTGCAGAAAAACGTCCAAAGCAACGTCGTAATGCTGTCGCGTAATGTGTATGTCCGCACCCCAGCAACCCAGATGCTGGTAGAAATCGATCGCCGAGGCCAACGCCTCCCGATCTATCCCCGGAAAAAATTCACCTTCCGATTCCGCAATCTCCATCGACGGTGCATGAATCACGTAGTCGCGCGCCTTGCGATAGGCGGCCACGAACGCCAGCGCCATATCGGTCTGCAGCCATTCGCCGGTCGCCACCAGACTGCTGAACGCGACCGGCCCAATGGCTTCACCCACCGCGGCGACGACGTAGCCGACGCCGTCCCGTTCCATCTGCTGCGGCGCCGGACCCTGGAGATGCACGTAATCCCCGCGTCCGTCGTGGAAAGCGCGTTCGATTTCGTGGACGTCGCCGGCGTCGACGGCATTGATCTCGTCGTAGTCCAGGTCCATCTTGTGCGCCGCGTATTTGAACATCGCCAGCGGTTGCCCGAAATGATCCACGAGCACTTCCCGCCCGCGGAGCTTGGCCCAGGTAAAGTCCGGGTCCCTCTTGCGGCCGGCGATAAAAAACCCATCGCGTTCATTGATCTGGGCGAAGTGCATGACGGTGTTGGCCTCGCCCTTTTCCATCGGCCCCCAACTCGCGGCCACCGAGGACTGCCCGACGTGCACCGATCCGTCGGCGAGCGCGTCCGCCACCGATTTGTCCGGGGTCATGATCGAATACGTCGGCTCCAGACCCTGCTCCCGCAGGAATCCGCCGCTGATCGCCGCGATCAATGGGCTGTAAAACGCGGAATGCCGCGAGACCATAATATGTATTTGCGCCAAGATACTCTCCCCGAGTGCTCGAGACCGTTACTTTCCGTAACCCGGTCCGCATCTACAGCGTCCTGCAGAACGACGATCCGGATCTGCAGGACATGTTTACTTGTTTACTAATCTGCGTCGTTTTTGTCTTTTTTGCGTATCGACTGGATGACGTCCGTGGTGATCATCGCCAATATGACAACGATGATGATCCAAAGCGGCAAGGAATTGATTGAGATTGCGTAGTAACCCAGGAAAACGACAATCAGACTAAGTCCGAAAATCCCGGTAATCAACTTGATCATGCAATCACCTCCCCCGTTTCGTCGTGAGCGCTTTTGTTCACGGCCCCCACCAGCCAGCGGGCGGTTCGCAACAGGCGCGCGTCGTCGCCCTTGGGGCCAACCAGCTGCGCTCCCATGGGCATTCCATTGGGTCCCCGGAACAACGGCAGCGTTACAGCGGGCACGCCGCACAAGGTCCAGAGAGTACAAAATATCGGGCTGCCGGTGGAGTCGAGCCCGGCCGGCGCCTCGCCGGTAGTCGCAGGCGTGAGGATGGCGTCGTACTTCTTGAACATCGCGTCGAGGATCGCGTTCAATGCGCCGATCTGTCCCACGGCATTGTTGTAGGCCACCGCCGAATAGGTTTGCCCACGCTCGATCATTTCGCGCAGAATCTCACTCAAACGCTCTTTGCCCGTCGCATACTCGCGCTCGAAACTCCTCGCCAGGTCCGCTTCCATGATGGTTCGATGCCACGCCACGGCATCGTCGAACACCGCCGGGAGCGTGGCCTCCTCGATGTCCGCTCCGAGGACCTCGACCAGTTCCATAATCGCCGCCTGCATGTCGTCGTCGGCGTCCTCCCATACCGGGGTGCGGACAAACGCCAGCTGCGGCGCCACCGGCGGCGCGGCGGCGGCCGTTTCGACCAGCCTCGGCGCCGCCTGCGGCCGGGTATCGGGGTCGTTTTCGTCGAAGCGCATGAGCGGCTCGGCGACCATCGCGACGTCTTCTACCGTGCGAGCGAATACACCGACGGTGTCCAGCACGCGCGACTGCTGGAGCACGCGATGCCGCGAGATCGCGCCGTGGCTCGGTTTGAAACCGTAGACGCCGCAATAGGACGCGGGACGGATGACCGAGCCGTTGGTCTGGGTGCCGATCGCGAGCGGGACCATGTGTGCCGCGACCGCAGCCGCAGAGCCGCTGGACGAACCCCCGGGAGTGTGATCGAGGTTATGGGGATTGCGAGTCTTTCCCGGTGCGTATACCGCGAGCTCGGTGGTGACGGTCTTGCCGAGAATCACGGCCCCCGCCTGACGAAGCAAGGCCACCGCGGTGGCGTCGGCCAAAGGCCGGCGCCCGGCGTGCAGAACGGTGCCGTCCTCGGTCGGCATATCCTTGGTGTCGAAGATATCCTTGACGCCCACCGGGACGCCGTGCAGCGACCCCAGCGCCGCACCCACGCGCCGCGCATCATCGGCGGCGCGCGCCTGGGTCAGGGCATGTCCCGCGTCCACGTGCGCCCAGGCGAGGACGGTGTCTTCCAACTCGGTGATGCGGTCGAGGCACGCCTGCACCACCTCCTCGGAGTCGACTGCGCCCTCGCGGATGGCGCGTGCGGTCTCAACCGCACTCATTTCGATCGGGGTCACGGCAGCGTACTCACGCTAAACGTTCCGACCCTGTATTCCGCATTGGGCGACGTCCCGCGGACCGCGATTCCTGGCGGCAACCAAGCATCGCTATCGAACTGCGTAAATTTTCTCGGGCAGCCACAGCGCGATGCCCGGGAAGTTGTAGAGCAGCACCATGGCTAACACCACGATCGCGAGAAACGGGAAACAGCCCTTGAAGATCTCCACGAGCTGGACCTGCGGAGGTGCAACGCCTTTCAGATAGTACGCGGCCATCGCCATAGGCGGCGTCATAAACGACGTCTGCAGGTTGAGCGCCACGAGTATGCCGAAGAAAAGCGGGTCTATGCCGAACGGATCCAGCAGCGGCAGAAAAATGGGCACGAATATGATAATGATCTCACTCCACTCCAGGGGCCAGCCGAGCAGGAAAATGATGATTTGCGCCATGATCAGAAACATGACCGGGGTGAGATCCAGACCGAGCACGAATTCCGAGATGATCTCGTGGCCACCGAGGTAGGAAAACACCGACGAAAAGGTCCACGAACCGACGAACAGCCAGCACACCATGGCCGAGGTGCGCACCGTGAGATACACCGACTCCCGCAACATCTTCCAGTTCAAAGTGCGGTAACCGGCGGCCAGCACCAAGCCGCCGAAGGCGCCGACGGCGGCCGCTTCCGTCGGCGACGCCCAGCCGAACAGGATGGCGCCGAGAACGGCCATGATCAGCAGGGCGAGCGGTATGAAGGACGTGATCATCATCCAAATGATGCTGCCCGACACGGCATCCGCCTGCTCCTTGCTCGCCTTGGGCGCGATGCTCGGATTGAGGATCGCCCGCCCGATGACAAAGATCATGTACAACCCCGCGAGCATGAGACCCGGAAACATAGCCGCCGCGTAGGCCTGCACCACCGAGATCGCGGTGGTCGCCGCGTACACGATCAACATGATGCTGGGCGGGATGAGGATGCCCAGGCAACCCCCGGCGCAAATCACGCCGCTGGCAAACTTGGTGTCGTAGCCGGCCTTGAGCAACGCCGGGAGCGCGAGCAATCCCATCAGCGTGACCACGGCGCCGATGATACCGACCGCGGTGGCGAAGAGCGCGCAGGTAGCGAGCGCCGCCACCGCCATCGACGCGGGAACCGCGCGCGCCGCGATATTGAGGCTGAAAAACAGCCGGTCGACGATGTTGGCGCGCTCGACGATGTAACCCATGAATAGAAATAAAGGCACCGCCACCAACACGTCGTTGGTCATCACGGAATAGGTCTGGTTGACGAGCAGATAAAAGACGGTGTTGTCGTACCAGGGCAACGCCGGATTGAAGTATGCGTAGAACCCGAATCCGACGCCCATGGCCACCAGGGTGAAGGCGATAGGAAAGCCGAGCAGGATGGTGATCAACAAGACTCCCAGCATGAGCAAAGCGACTTGGGGATCGGTCATTGCCTGCCTCCCGGGGGCTTTTCATCGAGTTCATCCAGATGCAGCGCGTGTTCGAGCTTGTGTTCGCGCTCCTGCGCTTCCCGGATCAAGGCGTCTTCGGTCTCCTCGACATCCCGTAGACGCTCCGGCCACTTGCCGTGCTTGAAGCAGTACACGCAGCGGAACAATTCGGCGAATCCCTGGAGGAACACAAAGAAGGCCGCCAACGGCAGAATCGTCTTCAAGGGAGACACCGGCACGCCGGCGGGGCTGTTGACGCTGATCTCTCCCCGCGGCCCGTCCGGACCCCAGGGCAGATAGGTCCAGGACTCGGCGGCGTAGTCGATGCCGGCGTAAATCAACGCCCCCATGCCCGGAAACAGGAACAGGATGATGAGCGTAAACTCGATCCCCGCCTGCACGCGCGGCGGCCAGAGCCGGTAAATCACGTCCCCGCGCACGTGCGCGTCCCGGGAGAGACAATAGGCGCCGGCCATCATGAACAAGGCCCCGTACATGGTGTAGCTGATGTCGAAGGCCCACGCGGTCGGATTGTTGAACATATAACGCGCAAACACCTCGTAGGTGTAGGCGAAGGTCAGCACCAGGATGCACCACGCGAAGGCCTTGCCCACCCAGGTGCTCAACATGTCGATGAACATCACGAACTTATTCATAACGCACAACCTCTCCGGGTACCCGGCGCATGCGCGACCGTGAGCGAACGGGGCGGCGCTGGTCAGCGCCGCCCCAGTTTACGGGAGCCGGTAATGCATGGCCTGCCGGGAAGCCTGTCGTCAGAAGCCCAGTTCGCCCGGAAAATAATGCTCGAAGGCGAGTTGATAGTCGCACTGGTTGAGCAGGTAGTAATAGGCCGCGCGGTGGGCGAAATCCTTTTGCGACTTCAACACCTTGGCGAAGAACGGGTCCTCGTCCTCCAGCTTCTTGATCATCACGTCCCAGGCCGCGAGCTGCTTTTTCATTATCGAGCCCGGCGTCCTGCGGACGTTGACGCCGGCCTCGTTTTTCAGCCACTGCAGGTCGGCGGAGTAGCGGTCCATGGCGGTCCAGAAGTTGCTCGAGTTCGCCGCCTCCGCCGCGTATCTGAGAATCGCTTTGTGCTCATCCGGCAGGGCGTCGTATTTGGTCTTGTTGAAGGTGATCTCAAAAAATTCCGCGGCTTGGTGGTAGCTGCCCATCATGTACCATTTACTCACATCCTGGGCGCCGAAGCTTCGGTCCGAGGTCGGATTATTGAATTCGAAGGCCTCGATGACACCGCGCTCCAGGGCGGGTACGATCTCGCCGCCGGGAAGCTGGGTCACCTTGAGGCCCATCTCCTGCATCAGGTCGGCGGCCAGGCCGACGGTGCGGTACTTAAGTCCCACCATGTCGTCGGCACTCTTGATCTCCTTTTTGAACCAGCCGAGCGGCTGGGTAGGCATGGGCAAGGCGAAGAAACCGACGGTGTTGAGTCCCAGCTTCTGGTGCAGCTCGTCGTAGAGTTCCTGACCGCCGCCGCGATAAATCCAGGCCAGCCCCAGATGGGCGTCCTGACCGAAAACCGGGCCGGTACCGAACAGCGACGCGACCTTGCTCTTCCCGTACCAGTAGACGGTCACACCGTGGGCGGCGTCGAGCACCCCCTTGTGCACCGCGTCTTTGGTTTGAAATGCTTTGACCACTGCGCCCGAAACCAGGTAATCGATTTTAAGGCGCCCCCCCGCCATGGAGTTGACCCGGTCGACGTACTCCATGGCCATGTCGTTGAAGACGTCTTTCGCGCCCCAGGCGCCCTGCATCTTTAGTGTTACCGTCTGCGCCCGCGACACCATGGGAAAACCCAGGGTGGCGGCGCCTGCAGTGGCGGCGCCCGCAGTTTTCAGAAACTTACGCCGGCCGCTGACCGCTTTTACACTCTCTTTAGCATTCGACTTCATACTTTTCCTCCTCTGGAAAAAAGAATCAAATCTGACGAAGATTTTTGACTGTTAGGACTACATCAGGTGACCGCGGAAGAGTAGCCCCCACGGGCATGGGTAACATACACCGCAGCAAAGCGTATGTATAGTTTCTCAATGGACGGTTCAGCGGTACTTATCCCTATGGAAGCAAGGGATATTTTTGCCGCTCCCGGTATCCAGGATATATCTCTCCACCGAAGTTGCGGGCGGCAACCAGTGTCTTGTATCTTCGAGTCCCAATGTCGTGCAAATCACACCATTCAAGCGATTACCGTCATGCGTGAATACTCGGCACGCGACCGACTCATCGCTCATCTGGACCAGGGTCTGCGCACGCTGTTCGGCAGACCGCCACGGCAGCGAGCGACGCCCGGATCCGACGAAATCGACGTCGATCTTAGCGAGGGCGAACGCAAGCTGATCGGCGGCCTGATGCGCGTCAACCATAGCGGTGAAGTGTGCGCGCAGGCACTGTATCAAGGCCAGTCGCTGACGGCTCGATCGACGCGTGTTCGCGACGCCATGGCGAAGGCCGCGCGGGAGGAAAACGACCATCTCGCCTGGTGCGAGGAGCGCATCGAGGAATTGGGCACGCACAAGAGCTTTCTCAATCCCTTCTGGTACCTGGGCTCGTTCGCCATCGGCGCCCTCGCCGGCGTCGCGGGCGATCGCTGGAGCCTGGGTTTTCTGGCCGAAACCGAACGCCAGGTCGTGCGCCACCTGGACGGCCACCTGGATCGCCTGCCGCCGGACGATAACAAGACTCGCATCATCATCGAGCAGATGCGCAAGGACGAAGCCGGCCACGCCAGTACCGCACTCAAAGCGGGCGCCGCGGAACTCCCGGAAGTCGTGAAACAAGCCATGGGCGTGGCTTCCAAGATCATGACTCACACGGCTGAGAAGATCTAAGCGGCGGCCCGTTCAGTCTGGAAATCAGAGGTCGGTGTCGAATTCCGCGACTCCGATTCCGGGATTTCTATTGATCCTTCTCCACCCGCCTCCAGTCCTTGACATCCACCATGCGCTTGGAGCGTGCGATGAATCGCGAATAAACGAGACCGAAGGTCAGACCGTCGTTGCGTTGTACCAGGGGACTGTCTTCGAACGTCGCCCCGTCCAGCCGGTCGTAGCGTGCGAACAGGCTGAGCCAGCTCGTTTTCGAACGCGACACCAGCGTCGCGATAAAGCGGGTGCCGCCGAATCCCCCGCCGGGGTCGTACGCCGGTCTCGCCTCGGTGGCGAACTCCGGGGTCACCTGGTAATAATAATCGTGGAATCTTTCGGTGCCGAACTCCAGTCCGCCCGACAGCCCCAGCCGCCAGCTGCGCCCCAGCATATCGATGCCCTGGTAAAACGTGAGGTGCGGCGACGCCGACCAGCCCTGCTGTTGGGGCGAACTGCCCACCGAAAATACGGATCTGAGCGGCAGGTTCAACAGCAGCGTTCGTCGTGCCTGCAGGTCTTTCCATAGTCGAACCTGCAACAGGGGACCTATCTGTAGAGTTGGGTCGAGATCCGGCATGCCGGCCCGGGCACCGCTGTCGTCGCTGTTCACCGACGTGTTCGCATCCACACTGAAATCCAATTCCAACCGCTCCGTGCCGTAGAACACGCCGCGAATGCCGCGATCGTCGACCTGCAGAAAGTCACCTCGGTACACGGGATAGATGAACGGGAATACAAGATCACGGTTATCGTCCGAACCCCGATATTCCGGGACCCGCAGGGCGCCGCCTCCGAGTGCAACTTCCCACAACGGCAACTTTTCAGCGTGCACGGCCGGTGTCGCCAACAATACGGAGACCACCAGCGCCAACATGTGCGCAATATTCATTTTCCTCTTCACCGGCATGCGACCCCCCTGCAGACGATCTATGTCACGTCAACTCAAGCAATAACCCGTGGACGGACACGCTGTGTGATGGCGAAACATCCCGTCCGTTGCACGGCATACTTTACCGAATACCGGGAACGGCCACCGAGTGAGATCGCGCGCGATGAATCGGGAAAATGCCTCTGTCGGATTCTACCGCTCCGGCCCCACTTGGTTGGACACCGCCACAATCACCCTGTCCCGCTCGAAATACACCGTGTAGGCCGGATAACGCCAACGGGAGATGGGGGGCTCACCCACCTCCGAAATTTTTTCCTGCGGTTCACCAAATTTTTTTCGAACCGCGTCCTTGGTCATGTTGTTTCGCGGCACGGCCGCGTCGATATCGAGGGCGGGGAGCGCGGCCGATGTATCTTCACCCATTGCCTGCGGGGGTGCGGCCTCGATGCGGGCATCGCCTTGGTGATACCGCCATTGTGCCGCTCCGGCGGCCCACGGAAACATCATGCCGCCGGTAATCAAAAGCGTAACTGCTGCGCGCTTCCACATCGCCAACTCCTTATCCATCGATGATCAGGGTGAAATCGAAAAGCCTTTATCGCGCTTGGGGAACGATTCGGTTTTCGCACAACACAGCGTCGTTGTGTCTTCGGTAGGCATTATCGCTCTGCACATTGGTGATCTTTGTAGCAGACCCACATCGGCAATTCAATGCGCCTTCAGTTGCATCTGCGGAAGATCAGGGCGCTGTTCGTGCCACCAAAGCCAAAACTGTTGGACATGACGGTGTCGAGCTGCACGTCCTTCTCGGTATCGCGCACAATCGGGAAGCCCTCGGCGTCCGGATCCAGATTATCGATATTCGCGGAACCCGCGATAAAGTCGTGCTGCATCATCAGCAACGAGTAGATCGCCTCGCACACCCCTGCAGCGCCCAGCGCGTGCCCGGTCAGCGACTTGGTGGAACTGATCTTCGGAATGTTATCGCCGAACACGTCGCGCAAGGCTTTCAATTCCCGCACATCTCCCACCGGGGTGCTGGTACCGTGCGCATTGATGTAATCGATGGGGGCCTCCGTCGTCGCCAGTGCCTGGCGCATGCAGCGGGCCGCCCCTTCGCCGGAGGGTTGCACCATATCGTGTCCGTCCGACGTCGCGCCGTAGCCGACGAGTTCCGCGTAGATCCGCGCGCCCCGGCGCAAGGCGTGCTCGAGTTCCTCCACCACGACCACGCCACCGCCTCCGGAAATGACGAATCCGTCGCGGTCGACGTCGTACGGGCGCGATGCGCGCTTCGGAGCATCGTTATATCGCGAGGACAGCGCACCCATTGCGTCAAACAAGACGGACATGGTCCAGTGGACTTCTTCGCCCCCACCGGCAAAGACAAGGTCCTGCTTATCAAATTGAATGAGTTCGGCTGCATGACCGATACAATGGGCGCTGGTGGCGCAAGCGGAACTGATTGAGTAGCTGACACCCTTGATCTTGAACGCGGTCGCGATGCACGCCGCATTGGTGCTGGACATGGTGCGCGTGACCATGTAGGGGCCGACCTTCTTGATGCCGCGTTGGCGCAGAAGGTCTGCCGCTTGCACCACATTTTCCGTGGAAGGACCGCCGGAACCCATGATCAGGCCTACCCGCGGATCGGAGAGCTCGTCCTCCGCCAGCGCCGCGTCGGCGACCGCCTCTCGCATTGCGACGTAGTTGTAGGCCGCACCATCGCCCATGAACCGCTTCACTTTTCGATCGATGAGGCCTTTGAGATCGATGGATAGGGTGCCTTCCACCTGGCTGCGCAGTCCCATCTCTCGATAGATCGATTGTGCCTCGATACCGGACCGCCCCGCCAGCAGGCTCTCCAGGACGGCCTGTTTGTTGTTTCCCACGCTCGATACCACTCCCATACCGGTGATGACGACGCGACGCATCTTTCCCCCTCTCGGTCAATTAGCCCGCTTGGTTCTCGGAAACGCAATCCGATCGACGCACCTCGGTCGCGGATGCCTGCTAGCCATCGATCTCCCCTGCTCGCTGCCGGGTGCGGATCACATGCCCTCCTCCGAAGTGAACAGTCCCACGCGCAGATCTTTGGCGAAATAGATCTCTTTACCGTCGGCCGCCACGGTGCCGTTGGCGATGCCCATGCACAGGTTGCGCATGATGACCCGCTTTAAATCGACGCGATAAGTCACCAGCTTGGATTCCGGCGTGATCTGACCTGTGAATTTTACCTCTCCGGCTCCCAGCGCTCGACCTCGACCGGGACCGCCCATCCACCCCAGAAAAAAACCCACTAATTGCCAAAGCGCATCCAGACCCAGGCATCCGGGCATCACCGGATCGCCGACGAAATGACAATCGAAAAACCACAGATCCGGCTTCACGTCCAACTCCGCTTCGATCACGCCCTTGTCGTGCGCTCCGCCCGTCGAGGCGATATTCGTTATACGGTCAAACATCAACATCGGCGGAAACGGCAATTGCGCATTTCCCGGTCCGAACAGTTCGCCGCGGGCGCAGGCCAGGAGTTCGTCGTACTGGTAAGAGCGTTTAGAGGCCACTGGGTAGATTTGCGTGATCGGCGGGGGGATGATGCTGCGTAATCCCTACTAGAGTAGCGTCAATGCTTGAAAAAATGAAGCGTGGTGGGAACAAGAGCGCCCCGGCCACGCCGACCTTGGCCGGGCGCGACTTCTTGCCGCATCGCCGGAGGCCCGATTTCCCAAGCACGCACCGATCAATCCTCGACCAGTACCGCGTGCAGGCGCCTGGGACCGTGGGCGCCGAGTTGTATCGTTTGTTCCACGTCGGCGGTGCGGGAGGGTCCGGTAATCAGGTTGACGGTACGGGGCATGGTTCGATGGTTGTCGCGCAGCAGGCGCCAAAGGTCCTCGAAATGATCGACGATCTGGGTGGTGCGCAGTACCACGATATGATCGTCGGGAAGAAAATTCAACGTCGTGGGACTGTCCGCGCCGGACAACAGCACGAGCGTACCGGTCTCGGCAACACCGGCAAAGGCGGCGCAGACACTGACGTGGTCCGCGGCCGTTGCTGCGCCGACTCGCGTCTCCCAGCCGGCGGGCCATTCGAGATCACGAAGCAGGGGATGCCCGGCGAGCACCAGCGTCTGCGCCAGTCCCCGTTCACCCAGATAATCCGTCACCGCCTGCGGCACCCCCGAGAGCGTGTCCGCCCGGCTCAGCGTGCCGGCGGCGGCCTCCAATTTTTCGATGAAAAACGGGACCGTTTCTTTTTTCAGGCGCGGCTGGAGTTGCGCAATCGGCGTTGTCGAGCGCTCGCCGGGAGGGGGCAATTCCCCGGATCCGCGTCCCAGGGCGCGCCCGATGCCGGCGAATATGGCATCCCGAGCGGCGCTCATTTCCGGCGTCCGCGCCACACGCGCTGAAAGGTCGTCCCCTGGGGGGACGGCAGATCCCGCGCCTGGGTCCAGCCCCCCGCCAGGGGCAGCGACCGAAACCGGCCCTCGCGG
>CAMYIN010000065.1 GCA_947258495.1 uncultured Gammaproteobacteria bacterium | reverse complement strand
AACGACGCGCTTCGGTATGCTGAGATTGTTACGCAGCGCGATCGAAAAGACACGCCGCCCCACACAAATTAAAAGCGAGCTGATTTCGAACACGATTCAATGAGTGCTATGTGCTTTGGCGCAACCTGCGCACCATCGTTCAGCGTGACGTTGAGCATACCCATGGTAACGACGCTGCAGCGGCGCAGTAGTTTGAGTCAATTGGTTGCGGATGAGGATTACAACCTGTCACACACTACGCGAAAATTGCCGTTTTTGCTCGTTTGACTCCTTTGCAGGCTGGGGTATCACGATTTTCGTATGATTAACAAAACGTTTGGGTTCGGTATTGAAGGAGGTATCGAAACGGTCGAATGCATACGATGCGGTGTCACCATAACCCGCCAAGCATGATCGATCTTAGGCCAGTTCGACCTATCATTGTTGCTGCTATAAGGTCGCAAACTTCACTTCTGCCATATTGTGTCCTGTCCAAATGATAGATCCAGACGGAAGTGTCCAACGCGACACGCTTATGCGCGCCGATCAGCGTTCTCATTCCTTCCAACTTTTCCGTTCTTGCTGGTCGGCGCCCTCGCCTATGCCCAGGGCCAGCGGCAGCAGCGCGAGAATGGTGGTAAACGTGGTCATGAGCACGGGCCGTAGACGGCGCCGGCCCGCCTCGGCCACTGCCGCCTGCGTATCGAGGCCCGCGCGGCGCGATTGGCCGGCTTGGTCCACCAGCAGAATGGCGTTGTTGACCACGATACCTCCGAGCATGATGCAACCAATACCGGACTGCAGGTTGAGGGTGGTGTTGGTGAGAAATAATGTCAGCACCACCCCCACAGCGGCCAGCGGCACCGAAAGCATCGACACCAGCGGATCCAGCAGGGATTCATATTGCGATGCCAGCACCATGTATACGAGCGCCAGGGCGAGCAGTAACGAGATGAGCAATTCGTCGAATGCCTTCTGTTGTTCTTCGAAATTCCCGGCGATGATCAAGTCGTAGCCAGTCGGCCGCGGAATCTGGTCCAGACGTTCCTGCACCTCCGCAGCCACCGAGCCCAGATCGCGGCCGGCGACGTTGGCGGTCACACTGATCAGCCGCTGTTGGTCCTTGCGTTCAATGGTCACCGGCCCCGATCCTGTTTCCACGGACACCAGGTTGCGCAGCACCACCAGATCGCCGTCCGGTATGCGCAGTGTCAGGTCGAGAATCTCGTCCAGCGAGCGTTTCTCCGCGTCTTCCAGCTGCAACAGGATGCGGTAGGAGTTGTACTGGGCGCGATACTCGCCGGCGGTGGATCCGGCAACCGCGGTCTCAATGACGCGAGTGACGTCACGCACGCTCAAGCCCAGGTCCGCGATCTTGTCGCGATCAACGTGGATTACCCGCTGCGGTATGCCGGCCTCGCGGCTCAACTCGACGTCGGTGACCCCGTGTATGCCGCCGACGCCCTCAGCAACCCGGCGTGCGAGCAGGGCGCGTACCGACTTCGAAATGAGCGGTTACTCGCACCTCGCCCTCGTCACTAGGCGGTAGAAACTCGGTGCCCAGATATGGGATTAACAGCAGGCTCGCGGCCACCAACAGCGAACAGCCTTGAAAAAATGACAGAGACGATCTTGGGGATAGGCGGTACGTGGATGAAGCGACGATTCAAGCCACCCGGTCATACACGATGCCTCCTAGCAATCCATGGTGCAATTCACAATCCGTTTCGGATCGGTCGTCATCTATTGAGCGCGTATCGTTATTGGGCATTTCGCTCACAGGCATTTTCCTTATGGTAGCAGGCTACGTGCGCCTTTTGAGTATTGACAATAGAAGCTACCGAGGAATTACTCTCGTTGTCCCCAACAAGTTGACAAAGACGCCGGCATTCAATTACATCGAGTTGACGGTAAAAGACGAGGAGGCACTATGTATTACATGCTTTTTTACGACTACGTGGATGAGTACCTTGAGCGCCGGGAAGCGTACAGAGACGCGCACCTGGCGGGAGCCAAGCAGGCACTGCAGCGCGGTGAGCTGAAGATGGCGGGCGCATTCACGGAACGGCCCTACAGCGCGGCGCTGATATTCAACGTCGAAGACGTGTCCGTGGTCGAACGATTTGTTGAAGACGATCCCTACGTCAAGAACGGTCTGGTGACGAAATGGACCATCCGCCCGTGGAACGTGGTCATCGGCGGATGAACGCGGCCGTACGACATCACGCGCCGCGCGAACCCGAGGCAGCCGGCACCTGCATACGCACGCGTGCGGGAGCAGCGCCGATCCCAGCACGCCGGGCCCACCGCCGGAGAATTACCTTGTTATCCGGGTTTCGCGGTCTAAGCTCACTATAAAATCGCGCAAATTTCCGGTTTCATAGGCTGAACATCCAGAGACAGCCTGGCGTGTCGCGCTTAAATATTGGGCATAAATTCATGTGCAGGAGGTTTCCTATGTCTAACACCCGTATAGGTATCTTGGCATCGGCGTTGACGTTCGCATTCGTTCCGACGATGACAATTGCGGACCAACCCGCTGGTGGAGGGACGATCCGGCTGCCGGGAGTGGAGATTACCGAAGAAGGCGTGAAATTACCGGGTGTGACGGTGGATGAAGGGGGTGTAAGGCTTCCCGGCGTCATTATAAATAATGGAGGCATCGCCGTTCCCGGCGTAATCATCGACGAAGAAGCCGAAGGCGGTGGTTCAGTTTCGGGAAAACGCTTCGTAGCCAGCGACCTGCGCGGTCACGACTTCAGCGGACAGGATCTTGCCGGCGCGGTGTTCAGCAGCTCCGATCTGCGCAGCGCCAATTTCACTAACGCCAATCTGGCGGGGGCGATCTTTACCGGCTCCGACCTGCGCGGCGCGCGCATGTCCGGCGCAAACCTGAAGGAGGCCAAATTCAAGGGCGTTGATATGCGCGGGGCGGCCTTACGCAACTCCTGCCTGGTCAACGCGAAAATCGTCGGTAACGACCTGGACAACACCGATTTCACGGGTGCCGTGCTCGTGGGCGCGAAACTCGTGGGCAACGACATGGGGGGCGCAACGACCTCCGGTGCAATATTCGACGGGCCGGCCACCTGTCCGAGTCAAGCCGCCACGGCGCGTCCCTCGGTAACGCCCGCCCGGGACATTAAAAATGCCCTGTCGACGTCTCAAGGAAAAGTCGATCTGACCGTGAACTTCGCGTACGACTCGGACAAGATCAAATCCGAGGGACACGTACAGATTCTGGAAATCGCGAATGCCCTGAAGTCCCCGGAACTCAACGGTACGCGTATCCGTATTGAAGGCCATACCGACAACACGGGCGGAGATGGTTACAACATGGATCTGTCGTATCGCCGTGCGATCACCGTGATGCGGACGCTGGCGGAAGAGTACGAGATTCCGGGAAGCATTTTTGAAGTCAAAGGCTTCGGAGAAACCCAACCGATCGCCTCCAACGCTACGGACGACGGCCGCGCCTTGAACCGCCGAGTGACGCTGGTCAATATCAGCAACTAGCGATCGGCAGACCGGCGACACTTGAGCTCGACGGATTCAGGTTGATTCTTACAGAGATACCGCCTGCGACATCAGTATACCTCTGACTTGTTGTGGGCGTGACCTCCTCCCGGGGGAGCTCTACAAGCCGGAGCAGGATCGTACGGGCGAGATACCGGGCCGCGTTTCCGACCTCGGCACGAAAGGGCGCTTCCGATCCGCCGAGGGTATTACGGCCCTGGTATGTGATCGGCAGTTCGAACATCGGGCTTTCTGCGCCGCCGCGTATGGCGCGCACGGTCGCGTCCAGCACCAGAACAAGACCGGGACGACGGGAAGCCTCGAATTGCCAGGCGTAGGTGACGTTATCGATTTTCGCGTTTTCAAACTCGAGCTCGATACGCACTTGATTCGGTTCCTGAGACCGTTGCTGTGAATCGGGCGTCGAAATCTCGGGAGTCACCGCAAGATTGGCTTCCTCCAATGCAGACCGCATTTCCTCGCGCACCATACTTGCGAGATCCATCTGCCGAAAAAAGCCGTTCAAGCTTTCGTGCACCGCCCTGCCGGCCTTGCCGTCTTCGATACCGGTCATGACTGCGCCGTAAGCCATGATCACTCCGTAGAACGGGACGATCAGAGACACAGCGCCGCTGGATGCCAGCCGCCCGCTCACGACGGCGGCGCCGCCGTGCGGTTTGCCGAGCTTCGGTTCACCAGCCTTCCAGCGGGTGGCGACCGCCAGGCGAGCAAGTTCAGACAGGCGCTTACTACTTTCTCTCAACAATTCCGGCGCATGCCTGGCCGCAAGTGCCGAATGTCGCTGCCGTGCCGTGGCGGGACCGTGTTTGGCGGAACTTCGATTGAAACGATTCCAGGCACTGTCGTAGCCGGCTTTTTCCGCACGCCGGTACAGCTCCACCGCCTTCATCGGGTCCTTCGGTACCCCCCTTCCGTTTTCGTACGCCTCGCCCATGGCGTACATCGCGCTCGCGTTTCCCTGAGCGGCCGCCCGGCGGTACCAGGACAGGGCGCTCTCGTCGTCCCGCGGTACACATGCATGCTCTCCGGTTTCGTACCATCGCCCAAGCAGTGCCTGGCTGCCGGCGCTGCCGTCCTCGGCGTCCGCATACACGCGGCATACCTCCCCGCATTGTTTTGACGCGGTACAATCGATGCGTGCATCGCCGACCTGTTTCGGGGTGGTGACGCAGCCAGCGGTAAGCCATACGGTCAACGCAGCGAGCCCCAGCGTCTTCGCGCAGGTGGGAAGCCCGATTGCATCTCGAGTTGTTCTTGTCCAGATCATGCCTTCCTCCGCTTTCGCCCTCGCGACGGTTAATGGAAATGGACGTGCGCCGGCCGACTCGACAGCGGGTCGGTAATCGTCAGATGTATTGCAGCGAAGCACGATTACTCCCCGGGCAGTCTTCGGCTGCCCGGGGATTTGCTGAGGTCTCGACCGATCGCATCGCCGCCGGCGTTCGAGCGAATGATTTACGGCTGGCTCGACGCTACGGTGGCCGACATGTAGGGAAAGGCCTGCGCAACCTCTTCCGCGAGCGCGGCATGAATTACGTTTGTGGGATGTATACCGTCCCAGAACATATGCTGATCCGGATCGGCGCAGACCGCGCCTTTACGTACGCCGGGCGTGATGCACGAATCGGTCGTGTTGGTGACCCCGTCCGGAGGTGAATCGGCAATCGCATCGGTAAACGAAAACAGATCGTAGGTCAGCAAACCCAAGTCCGGCGGGAAATACCCTAAAACGCCCGCGAGTCCAATGTTGAACAGTTCTGACAGAAACTTAGCCGGATCCTGTGCACCTTGCAGTGTCACCGCGGGCACCAACCCCAGATTCGGCGCATTCACCACCAGGAACTTCGTCGCTCCAGCTTGGACCAAGGCCGAGATATTATCGAAGATCGACTGAACAGCAGTCGTGAGAATGTCCATCGCCTGCGCAGGGGTTTCGAGGGCATCCCGGATATCGTTGCCACCCACGGACACGATGTAGAGCGTGTTGGGGTCCGCCGTTCCTCCCGTGTCGGCCAGGTACCGGGCGACCAGTCCCGGAAGATCGAACGGCCGTCCGTCCCTCGCCCTGGCCCGGGCGCCCCCAAAGGAATAGTTGCAAAACGGGCCGGAACTGCGAAACGCCGGTTTGGCATCGTTTTTTAATCCAAACGACTCGGCGAAGTGCTGGACCCAAGACCGACCGTTGGTGAATGTCGGGCCCCCGATCGGATACGGCGCCGATGGAATCAAATCGTAGGGGCGCGTCGATACGTCGCTGGTCTCTTCGAAGACGTTGCCGGTGTCGGACAGGCTGTCGCCAAAGATACACATTCTTTCGAAGGTGATTTCGGCATACGCCCACCCTGGCGACAGCGCACAGGCGAGGACTAATGCCGATATCGAAGTTGGATGTCGCAAGAGCCTTTTCATGGTCATACCCTCCTTAATTTAGAAACACTGGAATTTGTACGTCCCGTTTCGGGCACGCATCAAACGGTGTTTTCTTACGTGCCCGATTGCCAAGGTAATCAAACTTCGTGCCAGGTAGCCGCCAGCCACGCCGGTACTGGGTTTCAGCGCGATCGACGTGCATGGAATGGGTCAACGTGTGAAGCGGTGTCGGTGATTTTCGCGGCAATGTGTGGGCAGGGTGTGGGCGAAACGTGTGACGGGGTACCTAAGGGCGTGAACGCGCAGGGCGCAGTTACCTAGAAAGCGCATCCGATAACTCTTACCGAGGTCGGCCCGTGCATTGCAGCCGGTAAACGTACACCGTGTCGGCGCGATGCCACGACACTGATTCGTTTACGCCGGAGTGCTTCTTTCGACGCGCACACGTAATACTATATTTGACTAAGGCGGTGGGTTTTCTCAGCTTCTCCTGCCTGCGAATCAAGATCGCGTGCGACTGATGGATGCGGTGCCGAACGCAAATAACTGCTGACTTCTCAATACGCTTTATCAAGCCGTGGTTATATGTGTGAATTTGTGTTAAGGAATTGATTGTGAAACGGATGGAGATGCAGTGTGACCAACACAAGGGTTCTCTCCGTGGCCTATTTCAGCAAATCGACCCCGCTGATACTGGTCTCGATCTCCGCGGTTTACTTCCTGCTGGTTTTTATACCGATCAGCCATAACACCTACCTTATCGGCTTCCACGGCAAGTGGCAGGACGAACGATTCGTCGTCACGGCGATCGAACGCAACAGCCCGGCACAGCTGGCGGGATTTCGCGTCGGTGACGTTGTATCACAAGTAGACGATATCCCCGTATCCGAATGGCGCCGGTGGTACCGGTCCGATCTACGGTCCTATTCAAACCGCCGATATGCGCTCCGCGACACCGAGGTCGCCTATGAGGTCACCCGGGACGCCGGCCCGGTGTCACTCAGGCTCATCCCGCGGCCTTTGAGCGGTGCCGAAATGTGGGTGTTTTACGGTTTCCGGACGGTACTAATGCTGGTCTTGATGGGACTCGTCGGCTACATCTTGAGCTCGAAATCGAGGGAGCGGGATGCATCGTTGGTATGTCTGTGTTTTTGTTTCGCCGTACTGTGGCTGGCCAGCGGCAACCCCTATTGGCCTTGGTTCTTCTCTCCGTTGATTCGCGGCGCCGCATTCACGCAGATTATCATTGTCGACCTGCTCGAAATCCTTTTCCTGCAGGCGTTAATGGGCACGTTGCTGCACATCAGTCTGCTTTTTCCGGAGCGCCGGCGGATCCTGCGGCAATATCCCTGGCTGCCGATTCCCCTTTACGTCTTGACCGTGGCTATTCCGATTTTCGCCATGCTATTTGCGGACGCGGGCCTGCCCGAGAAGATGGCCGCGGCGCACGACGCCCGATTGCCGCTCAACAGCGTGTTGCTGGTGTTGATTACAGTGCTAATGTTCGTCGGTTACCGTCACTGCCGGTCGCCTGCCCTGCGCGAAGGCGCACGGTGGATCGTTGCGTCGATGGCGATCGTTGCCGCGTCATTCCTTGTGCTGTGGAACCTTCCCGTTCTATTTCTCGGCCACCCGCTGATACACCGCTTCGATTGGCTGTTGGTCCCGGTATCCCTGTTCCCCCTCGCCATCACGTTATCCATTACCAACCACGAGCTGTTCGGGGTACGTGGCATCATCCGGGGCCGGATGAAGCTGCTCGGGACCCGTCTGGCGAAACAAAAATCCGCGGTGATGCGCCGCGACCAGAGAATCCGTGAAATGACCCAGGAGCTCGACCAGCTGAGCACGGAACTCGAGGCGTATGCGCGTGCGGAAAGCGCGGGAGAAGGAGCGGTGGAAACCACCCCCAGGCTGAGCAAGCTGGAGGAGCGGTTTCCACAGCTCGGACCGATTCGGCGGGAAGCCTTGATCGGCGCCAGCCCGCTCTGGGAGGGCGTATTCGAACAAGCCGCGGTGGCGGCGCGCGGTACCGCACCGGTGATGATAGTCGGTGAATCGGGAACCGGTAAAACGCACGTCGCCGAGGCCGTTCACCTGATGAGCGACCGCAGCGAGCACATCTGCAAAACAATCAGCTGCGCCCAGTTCGAGCACGCCGATCCCGCCTTCGCGCTCGGGAAACTGTTCGGCGTGGGCACCGGGCATGGCCTGCCCAATGTGCCCAAGGAAGGGCAAAGCGGTCTGCTGGAGGAAAGCGACGGCGGCACGCTGTTTCTCGACGACTTCGACCGCCTTCCCCTCAACGTCCAGGACCTGCTGTTGTATCCCTTAGAGGGGAAATCGTTTGAGCCGGGGATCGGGCGGGGGCGGCCGCGCTCGGTATCGGTGAAGTTTATTTTCGCCACCAACCGAGATCCTGCGCAGCTGGTGTCGGAAGGCACGTTTCAGGCCGATGTGCTGGCACGCATCGGCGCGCGGGTCGATGTGCCGCCGCTACGGGAACGGCCCGAGGATATTCCTCTGCTCGTGGAGCATTTCGCCGCCAAGATCGGCAAGGAACTCAAGCACGACATCTCAGTCGTGTCGCCCAAGGCCATGCATCTGCTGAGCCGGTACTCCTACGCAGTGGGAAATGCTCGCGAACTCATATCAGAAATACACAAGGCCATCGGCAAGGCCCTGCTGGAAGACGACAACGTCCTGCGCGCCGGATATCTGTCGGAAAAGCTCCGGGTTGCGCAGATGTCCGAGCGCGAATCGATGGTGTCGGCCGCCACTGCTCCCGATACGCCGGCTGCGCGTGCCCACGACATTGCCGACACCGAAGCTCCGGTGGAGCTGGTCGTACTCAGAAAACACCGATTTCAGATCAAATCCGCGGAGGCGGAACTGGGACTCAGTCATAAGTCACGCACATTGTCCAATCACCTGCGGGGACTGTGCATCGAGTGCTTGAGCGCAAACGGCTGGGATCCGGAACGAGCCGCCCGATCGCTCTCCGGATCGGACGACCCAAAGATCGTGACTAGAATCGAAGGAAAGATGCGGCGGTATATAAAGAACATTCAGGATAACGTGAGCAGCCGTTCCGACGAAAAGTTGTACAACAATCTACCCTCGGCGTATCACGAGCCCTTGGCGAGAGCGATTAGCTGGGTCAGGTCAAAAACCCGCTACAGCTGACATGCAGCGTGCGACTTGCTGGGCGTTGCACGGTCGGCTCAATCATCCCCGTCACGACTAACGTTGTGACCAACCACTTACGCATCGATCCGCCTATGACAGCGATCCGTACTCGTTAGGCGTTGTCGACGAGTCGATGGGAGATAGTACATTCAAAAAATAAATCCGTCCCCTTTTCCCGGTCTTGAAATTCGTACCCACCGTCCCCACACAGATAGTAACCAGCGGCGACTTCCGCGAACGCGGCATAGGTTGCCGGTGGTCTTTCAGTCGTCATACGTAATTTGCAAGCAGCAGAAGGAGTTATGAAATGACGTTAGCAGAGAAAATTAAACATTTGCCTATTTCGCGGGACAAGTCGAAGGGACGCCGCAGTCTGATGACCGATCCCTTCGAAGAGATGGACCAGGTGTTTGATCGACTGTTGGGTCGTTCATTACTGAGGGAATGGATGCATCCAAAAGGCTGGTGGCCGTTCGAGAGCGGAACGGAACGCGGCGTACTGCCGAGAGTAGACGTCTCCGATCGGGACGACGAGATCGTCATTCGCGCCGAAATGCCTGGGGTCAAAAAAGAAGATCTCGACATTTCGTTGAGCGACAATACGATCACGCTGCGTGGCACGATCAAGGAGGAAGAGCAGGAAGTGAAGGAGGGCGAATACTACTACTACAGGGAAACCGGACACGGCGAATTCGTTCGATCTCTGGCGCTCCCGGCAACCGTGGATGGCACCAAGGTCAAAGCCACGTTTAAGAACGGAGTGTTGCACGTGGTGTTGCCGAAGACGGAAACGGCCAAGCGGCAGAAGATTCAAATCAACTGACACAGACATCGGTCTCTTTGGAACCCGGCCTCGAGCCGGGTTTTTTTTATGCGCGCACGGCTTTCGGCCTGCTCAGGGTATGTCCCAACTACCCTCCCAGTGGATGACGAACCGTCCGTCCGGCGCGGGCTTCTCGGTTGTGGTGGTGCCGCCGCCAGTCATTCCCGCGTATTTCCCCGTGCCGCCGAGGATTCCCCAGGTGCTGCCTTGCGCAGTGCCGTCATACCAAAGCCACCACACGTCGCCGTCACGGTCTATGGCATCGCAATAGCCTTTAACGACCAGGTCGTTGCCGTAGGCGGAAACGACGGTAGTACCTTTGCAGTCCTGCGTGGCGAGATGAAACTTGATACCTGGATCGCTGGCCAGGATCACCCCCTTCAAGTGGTCGCGTGTGATCGTCTTGCCGCTGGAATCCTGCATGGTTTCGCTTGCCACAGGCACGTAGGTCACCGTGCCCGAGCCGCTTTCCGCCAGGACTTCGCTTGGCGCCGAAGTCCCGACCAGCAAAAACAGGCTCGAAAACGTCAATGCACTCTTGCTCATGACTTCCTCCGTAGATTCTTGCTGATAGCAGAAACTAATACACTACAACTCAATGACTGCGCGGGTCGAGCCCCGTCCGTATTGCATCCTGACCCGCCTATCGGTTCACGTTTCGGCCGGCCTGGTGCATTATCCGGGCACCATGCCTGAAGTATCCAAAAAACCAGCAGGTTAATGCATACACCGTCGATGGCGGGATACGCGTTCGCCGTAGCCGCATATGTGATCTGGGGGTTGTTCCCAATCTATTGGAAGTGGCTCGTCCATGTCGATGCGCTGGAGATCCTGGCACACCGAGTTTTCTGGACCGTTCCTTTCACCACCGTGGTGCTGGTGATGATCAAACGCTGGCGCACGGTGTATCCGACCGTAAGGGATCGAAAACAACTACGTCTCCTGATTTTCTCCACCTGCCTCATCAGCATCAACTGGGGCGTCTACATATGGGCGGTCAACCACGATCGAGTGGTGCAGGCGAGTCTCGGTTATTTCCTCACTCCGCTGTTGAGCGTAGCCCTTGGCGTGATCTTTTTTCACGAGCGACTGCGACAGTGGCAATGGATTGCGGTGTTACTGGCGCTCGCCGGTGTCGTCAATCAACTGGTGTTCAGCCAGACGCCGAGTTGGGTGAGCCTCAGCGTAGGTCTGAGCTTCGCCGGCTACGGTGCCTTGCGCAAGCTCGTAAGCTGCGATTCCGCGACCGGACTGCTCGTAGAGACCGCCTTGCTCGCGCCGCTCGCCGCCGCATGGATGTGGTGGCTGGACGCGAGCGGAAACGCCGCGTTCATGCACAGCGGCTGGACCACCGATCTCCTGCTGATCTTCGGCGGAGTGATGACGGGCACACCTCTGCTGTTGTACGTCGCCGGCGCGAAAAGACTGCCCCTGGCCACCATGGGCCTGGTCTTCTACCTGACGCCGACGCTGCAATTTCTTCTCGGCGTCTTCGTCTACGACGAGCCGGTCGGCACGGCGCAGACGATTACCTTCGGCCTGATCTGGACCGGGCTTGCCGTGCACGTTCTCGAAGGGCGCCTCCACGCACGGCGCGCGACGGCGCCGGAGGTCGCGTAGCGATCCGAAAACGACTTTCGCATTATTTCCACAAAGCTTACGGTCATTGATCCGATTCAGGTGCTACCGATAACTTAACCTAATGTTTTTTCGATCATGGGTGCGGGGCAAACTATAATTCACTATTGAACGTTTATTTAGACCTAAGCCGTTGATTGTATGGAATTCGGGAATACTACGTTGCACGTTCGTAAAATAACAGGACCTCAATAATCCAAATCAATTGATAGTTAGGTATCACTAGTACGAAATATGCATGCTTCATCCTAATCAATTCGAGGTTAACGAGGCCTGGATCGCGTTCCGTCTCAATAACGAGCCTATTCGGACGGAGCGTGACGGAAACTTCAACTGCATTGCGTTGATGGATGCAGCAAGTTGTTTCATTCTAAGCTCGGAGTTAATTCCTGAAACTGTCGAGGAACCTAGTCTCGATGCGTGCCGTCGCCTGTTGAAGAGTGCGGAACGACACAAGCAGCAGCTACCTAAGACGCTGTTCATTCCGCGCGGAGACGACGCCGATTTGCTAACTTCCGAGGCGGCGCAACAGAACATTGATGTAGTGCGGGTCCCAGAGAGCGAGCTTTTCATCTTCATTGAAGACGCACGCCAAGGCTTCGCGGAGCGGTTTGAGAAGGCTCCGCTATGATACTTAAGAAGCAAATCACTATCCGAATTGAGGAACCGACGACCGATAACTTTAAGGACCTGTCGGAAGAAATGGTTATTCCATATCAGAGTTTGATTAATCTCTACCCTAGCTCCAAAAGGGTCAGTTCCCTTCTCCTAAAACGGCTATGATCTCGCTATTTTTTGAAGTTCAGGTCAGAGAGGGGCAAATACAGCGCTATTTGGATCTTGCGGCTGCATTGAAACCGTCCCTGGACGCCATGGGCGGTTGTCTCTCCATCGACAGGTTCAAGAGCTTGACCCGAAGAAACCTGCTGCTTTCCTATCAGATTTGGCAGGACGAGGGGTCGCTGACCGCTTGGCGGGTCGATGCACGGCACCACACAGTTCAGGAAATAGGCCGTGAAAAAATCTTCGACGATTACCGCATTCGTGTCGCACAGGTCGTCCACGAGGAACGGCCGAACACGGCGGCGTGGCGCCCTGAACGTCTGAGTCCGTATAACAATCCCGAAAGGCGGGCGCCGACCTTTGTCGTCGCCTCGGAATCCCTCGATCGAGAGCTTTCGGTAGAAAATTCTTGGAACCGGGACGACTACGAGAGCGTCTACAGACCCGGCGTTTTCGCTCGTCTTGTTGACGTACCCTCGTCTGACGCCGGTATTGATTTCGGCCGACACTTGTTTGCCGATTCGACGACCGAATACTTCCGGGTATTTGAAGTGATGCGTGACTACGGCATGCTCAATCGCCGAGAAGCACCGCAGTATTACCCATCTGTACCGCTGCCGGAGCAGTGAAACCATCAATCCTGGTATTGTAGTAGTCAGCTCTGCGCGCATGCTGGCCGCCAAGTGTCATTGGTCATAGATTTTTCTCGAAGCCGCATCCCACAGTTGCCGGTTAGCTCTCGATGTCATATCGTGCGGCGATTATCGCTGGCTCGCATCGGAGCAGATCGTGGAGAGATACAGTCTTGGCGCAGCTACCCGGAACACCGGCCGCCCTCGGGGGGTCGGCGTTGTAAACCTTGACAGGGATCGTCCGCTCGGAATATGGCTGCTGACGTGCTGCGCGCTGGTGTTTGCGATGGTGGTGCTCGGCGGCGTGACCCGTCTTACTCATTCCGGGCTGTCAATGGTGGAGTGGGATCCCATTATGGGAGTGGTGCCGCCTATCACCGAGCACGATTGGCAGCAGACCTTCCTGAAGTATCAGCAATACCCCGAATACCAGCAGACCAACCGTGGAATGCGCCTCGAGGAGTTCAAATTTATCTTCTTTTTGGAGTACGCCCACCGCATGCTGGGACGAATCATCGCCCTCGCGTTCCTGGTTCCGTTCCTCGTATTCCTGTTTCTCGGACGCATCCGGCGTGCGTTGGCGCCTAAGCTGATCGCCATGTTTGTTCTCGGCGCGATGCAGGGAGTGCTCGGTTGGTACATGGTTATGAGCGGCCTGGTCGATGAGCCGAGAGTCAGTCAGTACAGGCTGACCGCGCACCTGGTGGCGGCGTTTGCGATCTATGCCTACATGTTCTGGGTAGCGCTGGACCTGTTGAGGCCGCACAGGCCCGGGCCATTGACCGATCGTGCCACCGGCGTGCGGCGCATGGCGTGGCTGATCACCGCATTCATTGCGCTTACCGTCGTCAGCGGCGGTTTCGTGGCGGGCACCCGGGCGGGATTCGCGTTCAACACCTATCCCCTTATGAACGGCGAGTGGATTCCGGACAGCCTGTATGCCTTGACGCCGGTCTGGGTCAACTTCTTCGAGAACATCGCCACGGTGCAGTTCAATCACCGCTGGCTGGCGACGGCGCTGTTCGTCGCCGTCTGTGTCTTCTGGCTTTGGTCTCGATCCCGCGCGCTGCATTTCGGCGCGCGGCTTGCAGTACACGCGTTGCTGGCGGCGGCAATACTGCAGTTCGGACTCGGCCTGGCGACCTTATTGTATGTCGTGCCCACGGCGCTGGCGGCGGCGCATCAGGGCGGTGCGCTGCTCCTGTTCACCGCCGCCTTGGTGGTCAACCACGAGCTTCGGTCCGCCGGCGAGATCGCACCCGGGTACAAGCGGAAAAGCTTAATAAGCTGATGCAGTGAGATAGTCGATCAACGTTGATTCAGCAGGTGATCGAGCCACTTGCTGGTCAATTTCTCCTGCACCGAATTCTGCCGCAGCCTCTGGTGCAGATTGGGAAAATCCACCCGTTCCAGCGGTTGGTCCTGGTTGTAGCAGGAGTACACATAGTACGCCTTGCCGGTTTCGGGATCGACGTGTTTGCACAGACATTGTGCGCACACGCCCTTCATCATGCACTGCATCGGTGAGTTGATGGAACCGATGGCAATGTTGCCCGGCTTGAGATGGGTCTGCAACACGCCGACACGCGCCTGCTTCACCGCCGCCATCATCCCGTCCGAGCCGATGGCGATAATACGGTCGACCTCGTGCAACGCTATCGGGGTGTGTCCCAACCTTCCTTCGGCATAGGCGAGCATGGCTTCGACGACGTTGCCGACGAAGGACTTGTCCTGCGGTCGGGCGGCGGCAATCTTCTCCACGCCCGGCGCTGCGTCCACCGCCCAGACGACGACATCGGCGGCGGCTTCGACTTGATCGGACTTGAACACGCCATCGGGCGTTCTGTAGCCGGCGAAGTAGATCACCCGGTTCCCGGCGGCGCGCAGGGCGCGTCCGATGGACAGCAGCACGGCGTTGCCGAGTCCGCCGCCGACGAGCATCACGCGGCTGCCCCGCGGCAGTTCCGTGGGTGCTCCGGTGACACCCATCACCACAATGGGGTCGCCGGGTTTCCAGCCGGCGCACAAGCGCGAGGACGCGCCCATCTCCAGGGTGATGAGCGAGACCTCGCCCCTGGCCTTGTCCACCGAGGCACCGGTGAGGGCAAGACCTTCCGCCGCCAGCACGGTGTCGTCGATGACCGGAGCGAGGGCCTCAAAATTCTGCACCCGGTAAAACTGTCCCGGTTGAAACTTCTCTGACGCCATCGGTGCATGGGCCGTGACCTCTATGATGCTCGGTGCAATGCGCTGCACGTCGACGACGGTGGCCCGAAGCTTGGTGTCCAGCCGTTGTCTCATCGCCGCGAAACGCGCTTCGCGCTCCGTCTGCTCGTCCGCGTCGAGATTCGTCAACTCCTCCGCGAACAGGCGTACGACGTACGGGTAACCGTCCCGCGCGCTGGCCATGGCCTTCACCACGTTGCCGGCGTACACGGGATGGTTGTCGCCGTAAAAGCTGATGTGTCTGCCGTCCTTGGCGTAAGACGTGAACGGCGCCGGCTTGCCGATCTTGGGCCAGCGCATGTCGTGCACGGGTTGCAGAGGCTCCACACCGCGCTCGCTCGCCGGCTCGAAACGCTGGAAGAATCGATCCTCGAGTGCGAAGGTTTCGGGGTGTTCGTACTCGTAGGTCGTGTTCGGCGCGGTGCCCGCGGCGACGAGCAAGGTGCGTAGCGGCACCTCGAGGTGCTCGCCCGACTCGCGCCACGCGCCGTCTGCCTCCGCCATGCGGGCAAACCGGATCGCGCGCAGATGCCCGTATCCGTCCGCCATCGCCTCCACCGGACTCATACCCGGCGCCCAGGCGATGCCTTCCTGCAGCGCTTTGTGCACTTCTTCGTGGTTCTGACGGTAGGCGGGCGCGTCGCGAAGCCCCTTGCGGTAAAAGATCGTAACCCCGCCCCAGGCGTTGATCAGCGGCAGGAAGTCCGGCGTCTCACCCGCGGCCTCGGCGCGTTTGCGCTCCGCGCGCACCGCCCTGCCGTGGGCCAGGAATTCCTCGAGAATCGCCCTCTCCTCTTCGTCGTAGTCCGCCAGCACCTGCTCGGCGCCGTCGCAACCCGTCAGGGCCTCGTATCGTCGCAGGACCTTCTCCACCTGCACCGGGTAGTAGGCGAGAATCTCGGTGGCGGCGTCGATGGCGGTAAGGCCGCCGCCGATCACGCCCGCCGGCATGCGCACCTGCAGGTTGGCGAGCGACGACGCCTTTGCGGCGCCCGTCAATTGCAGCGCCATGAGAAAATCCGACGCCTTGCGTATGCCGCGCGTAACGTTGTTTTCAATATCTATGATCGTGGGCTTGCCGGCGCCGGTGGCCAGCGCGATGTGGTCAAAACCCAACTCCCAGGCATCGTCGATGGTGAGCGTGCCGCCAAAACGTACGCCGCCGTAGCAGAGCAAGTGCCGGCGCCGAGCAAGGGTGAGGTAGATCACCTTGAGGAAGTTCTTGTCCCAGCGCACGGTGATGCCGTACTCGGCGACGCCGCCGAACCCCGCCATCACGCGCTCGTCCAGCTCCTCGTACAACTCGCGGAAGTCGCGTATCGGCGACGGCAAACGCTCGGCGTCGCCCACCAGCTCGACCGGAAGAGGTTCTATTTTCAGGGCGTCGATTCCGGCCACGCCAAAACCCTCGTTGAGCAGATAATGCGCCAGCGTATACCCCGCCGGTCCCAGGCCGACGACGAGGATGTTCTTTCCGTTGTAGGGCAAGGCGTGCGGGCGCTGGACGTTAAGCGGGTTCCAGCGTGTGAGCAGGGCGTAGATCTCGAAACCGAAGGGCATGAACAGCACTTCGGTCAGCACGTTTGTCTCCACCTGCGGGATGTCGACGGGTTCGGTCTTCTGATAGATGCAGGCCTTCATGCAGTCGTTGCAGATGCGATGGCCGGTTCCGGGACATATGGGGTTGTCGATCATGATCAACGCCAGCGCGGCGATGTTATCTCCCCGGCGTTTGACCATGTGCATTTCCGAGACCTTTTCCTCCAGTGGACAGCCCGTCAGCGTTATCGACAACGGGTTGGTCTTGAAGTCGCCGGTTTTCTTGTTGCGCATGCCCTTGGCGCAGCAATCGGTGTCGCTCTTGTGGCAGTAGATGCAGCGGTCGAGCTCGTAATAGATTTCGCGCGCACCGTAGCGACGGTCGGTGAGGGCGAATCCGTCGCGCCGTCGCCGATCCGCCGGCGGTCCCCGTAAAGCGGTAAATCCTGCTTTCTGCAGTTCCACGGAGGGAACGAGGTATTTGAAGTTCGTCTTCTTCGCTTGCTTGAAGCTGATCCAATCGGCGACCTCACTTTTCAGGTCCGGGACCGCGTCTGCGGCGTGGCACCAGCGGTGCAACGCATCGAGCAGATGCTCCGCGAATCTGGAAGGATCCTGCTACTCGAGCGCGGCGGAGAACAGCGTACCCCCCTCGGGGTGCGCGCTCAGTCGATCGCGCAGCAGCGTCATTTCGCGATCGCGAGGCGCGGCGTCGGCGTCCTCATCGGTCGCTCCAAATGCCTGGCAGAGTCGATGCAGCGTGCCGCCGACGTGGGCGGTGACGAACTCGGGATCGCTATCCGTCGAAGATTCCGGCGCCAGGATCTGTCGCAACAGTTTGAGCTGCTTCTGCAGTCGCGGCAGGTCCCAGCCGTCCACGTCCACTGCACCGTATTGCTTTCTCGCAGCGGCGACGACACCATCGCGAAAGCCGAAGATAGTGTCCATCTCATCCGCGACGCGCTTCATCTGCGCGGCACGTGCCGCTTCCACGCCGAACAAGCACGCCACGAAACCGCCGACGTGGGGGGCGAGACGAACGAGCAGTTCCGAGAGCTGCGGCGGAGACAGCCCCGCGCCGCGCGTTTGCCGATAGGCCGCGTAGGCGGCAAAGAGCTCCGTGTCGGCCTGCTGCAGCTCGTTCTCGAACGCCTCGAGCAGGTCTCCCAGGCGTACCGGGTCGTACAAATCGGCGTAACGAAACCCGGTCACGCCGAGCCGCAGGCCGTCCGCGTCTTGTCCTTGGCGTTCCGAATCGGTCGAATCTTCGCTTCGGCTACGCTGCATGGAATCTTTCATGTCCGGCACAGAATTTCGAACTAGATCGGGGCATTCTACTTAAAGCCGCGCCCATGGGCAGGCAAAAGGCGGGAGAACTCAGATTTGAAAAATCAATCCCGTGGCGACGAGGAACCCGAAAACCACGAGCATCACGCCAACAAAGACAAACTGTTTGCGGTAGCGGTCTTGCGGGACATCCATCCCGATTCTACTGTAGAATTCCGCCATTCTGCGCGCCGCGCCGGCACGCGCGGCAATCAATACGGCGCCCAGCACCACGCATACCGCCCCAAGTAGCGACAGCGCCGTCACGTTATTCGCAGACCCCCGACACCGGCGCGCCGCTCCCGCGGAGTCGAGCACTGCCCGCTACCGCCGGCACGGACACGCTATTGCTTGCGGTCGTCGCGGGATTCGCCAAACGGAAGACCTCCTTTGACTGCGATGTAAGCGGCAATCAGGCCCAGCGACAGCGGGAACAAGATGCGCAGCACGTTTACGAATCCCTCGCCGGGCTCGAGCTCGATATCGACAACGAACAGATAGTAGAGGCGCAAAGCCACCAGGACCAGGCAGGCCAAGGCCAAGACGCCGGCGGTAATGCGCAGGATCAGGGATAACACAGGCGTGTTCACTGGCATCAATTCTGTCGTCGACCCGGCGCTTTTCGGGGCCGTGGCGCCGCCGATCACGCCTCGAGATTGCTGCGGCCGGACTCGAGCTCCCGTTTTATTGCCTGCAGCCAGTTTAACAGACGCGGCTGCAGTTTCGCCGCTAACTGCGCCTCCTCGGCTTCGACGACGCCGCTGTCCTGGCCGATCGAATCCCGCTTTCCGAAGAGGATGCGCAACAAAGTTCCGCGCCATCCGTCCGCGGTGGGAAGCGGGATGCGTATCTGCGGGAGTGAGAACGACTCCGTCTGCGTCAGGCGCGCGCCCGCCGCCAGCGGTTCGACGGTGACGCGGACGGTGAACGGCGGCTCGGAATCCGATATCGTCTCCATCATCCGTCCCGGCGTGAAGGCCACGCAGCGGCTGCGGTAGTCCCTGATCTTCCCCTCGGCGACCAAACGATAGTGAAACGTGGTGTCGATCCCGATCGGTCCCTCGGTCTCCTGGATTACGTCGAGCACGCGCACGCTCGGATTCAGGCGCGCCTTTCGTGCCACGTCCGTCACCAGGGCAAAGACCTCGCCCGGGTCGGCATCGATGTCGACGGATTGCTCGACTTCAACCATGCCACATCCCAGCAGGGTCAAAGCTGAGAGACCGCGGCCGTGACCGCGGTCTCTTCGGCCCTGAGGAAGCTGGATGCGCTCGCCTGACTTAACCCGCTTGCGCGATCGGCGGCATCATGCCGTGGTGGAAGATCCATGCCACGAAGTAGGCTATGGGGGCAATGACGATAAACAGCGCAATCGCGTACAACACCGTCAGCCTGCCCATGCCCTTGAGCTTACTGAAGTCGGTGATGACGCCGATGGCGACGAACGTCAGCATGAACATCATCTTCCGCATCGGACTCTGCACCACGCCGGCACCGGAGGACGCGGCCTTGATGGCGTCCGGAAACCACACCGCGATCGCCACATAGGTCAGCCAGGCAATGAAATAGCCGATGACGAATTTCGGGAACCGGAACCAGATCTCCGATGCGCCGACGTGGTCCTGGTCCGGTCTTCGCTCCACCTTGTAGACCCAGATCAGGGCGAGTACGAACGCCCACACGCCGATGAACACGTCTATCCAGATCTTGGTGAGGATGGCGGCGCTCAGGATCCAGTCCGCCTCCCAGGTCTCGCCCGTAGTCCGGTAGTGGTTGGCCACCATCATTTCATCGAGGATGGCGCCGGCGGCCGCGTCGGCGCCGTCGGTCTTCACCGTCATGCCCATGGCCGCGCCGTTGACGATGGGCTGTCCCGGCGCCACCGTGGCGTAGAACGTCGGCAGGATCACCAACTCGATCATGGCGAAGACCACGATCAGCATGGACACCGCGATCGGCAGGATTGGTTTGGCACGGATCGCGCCGGCGGTGGCAATGGACGCCGACACACCGCAGATGGAAATGCCCGAGGACAGCACCGCCGAGGCGTCGCGCCGAAGCCTGAACAGCTTGCGCCCCATCCAGTAGACGATCGGCCAGAACAACAGGTAGGCGACGAAGGTGGCGGCAGCACCGGCCAGCGCCAACTCCAAGGCAAAGCCGGCGGCCTTCATCGACATCAGCCCCAGCTTGATGCCCAGATAGACGATCGCGGTCTTGATGAACCACTCGGGCTTCGCCCCCTCTTTGAGAAATCCGGCGAATCCCTTGAATAAATTACCGATAATCAATCCCACCGCCAGCGCCAGCATGTAGGAGAAGCCGCCGCCAAGCTGCAGGCCCCAGGACATACGTATCGCGTTCTTGGACTTACCCACCGCTGCCGCCGCCTGCTCCTGCGTGGGCACCTGGCCGGCCATGACGTCGACGCCCATGCCTTTGAGCGCCTTGTTGATCTGCGCCGAGCACTTGTTGACCTTGGTCGTGCAGAACACATTGTCGCCGTATATCTCGGCCTGCGTGATGGACTGGCCCGTTTTCAGCGCCTTGAAGTGCGCTTCGTGGCCAATGATCCACGCCCCCCAGGTAATAAAGAAGATGCAGGTGAAGCCCATGAAGAACTTCTTCACGTCCAGTTTCTGAAAATAGGCGCCGATGCAGGTGAGCGCGGTGAAAACGATATAGGTCACCAACAGCGAAGCAAAGCCGCCCATACCCGCGTAAGCCTGGCCCTCTTTCGTGTGCGCAGCTGCGAGCAGCTTGTTAAAGGAGGGATCACTCCAGAACTTGCCCCATTCCCAGGTCTTGGTCTTGGTCATCCAGCCGACGAGATCCACACCCCAGATGGTGAGTAGCCCGGCAAAGAACATGATCAATCCCAGCCAGACCGCCCACCAGTCCTCGGTGTGGAGCATCCCGTCGGTCCATTTTCTGTTTACAGCCGCCATATTTTTACCTCCTCGTTGCCACCTGTGACGGTGGTCCTCGTTATGTGCTTATGCCGAGTTATGTGCTTATTCCGAGTTCAAAGGTTTACGGTGATGTAACGGTTGAAATAGTGCGTGTGATATTGGCGCAACCACGTCGGTATCGTGTCGAAATCAAACCCCATGAACACGGTCACCGATGATCCCCTCGGGAATGCCCCGGAGTCCCGCAGCGCACGACCGATATTCGAATCCACGTCTTGCAGCGTTTCCCCCACGGCGACCAGTGCGTCACCGCGGGCGATCCACTGTTCCCCGTCGTGCACCAGATTCAATTCAACGTCGGCTTTCATGCGCGCTTTCCGTGAAATCTCGAATCACGGCAGCAAAAAGGCGTTGATGAGAAAACCGAGAACTACCAGGCCCGCGAGGCCAATGCCGATGCTCCATCCCACGAGCTGGGTCTCCCACGGTTCCCACGGTTCGGCCTCGCCCAGCAGGGCCTGCGCCGACTTCTGTTCCTGATCCACTGCTGTCCCAATCTCTACCATGTCGTTACCCTCTCATCGTTATTGCGGTGAATCTTTCCGCGGTTCGCCGATCGACACCGGCCGCACCACGGGCTGTCGAAAGAGAAAACGGGCCATAAGTCAATTTTATTCCGGTGCAAGAATTCTGTGGTGGCTGGGTTTGCCGTTGCATGGCAACAAACGTCTGCCGAGCACCCAGCGACGGTGGGATCGAAGAGCGGCGCATGAGGTCGCCTGGGACACCGCGATGACGCCCGAAAAAGCGCGCGTTCGAGGGGGATGGGGCTGCCCGCGCCGAGCCCGCGCGGCAGCACTGCTAGCGGCCGAGGGGGTTTGCGCTCAGGTCACGCAGGGCTCGCTCGAGGCCCGGGCGTCGTTGAGGGCGATCACCGACTGCGGGTCGAGCGGCAGACGGGCGCGGGTCAGCTCATGCACCACCTCGGCAATGGAATCTACCCGATAGGGATCCATTTTGTGCGCGAGAAGATAAAACCCCGTCGTACCCACACGCCAACCGTACACTGGCCGGCCACCGGCCCTGAAATAGGAGATCTTCTCGGACAGGCGGATGTGGTTCTTGAATACCACCAGGCTGACCATGCACCCCCGCGGACCTACGTAGCCTATATGCACGCCCTCCACGCCCTGTGCCGTCACCCGGCGGATGCCGCTGAACGAGAGGTTGACCTTGGTGAGGTCGGGCACGTAAGCATCCAAGTAGAGACCTTCCAGCGTAGCCTTAAGGAGGGCGCGGTCCTTGGAGGTCGGGCGCTCGTATTCGGATTTGAGCCACTCGGTGTGAATCATCTCCGCAAGCTGCACGCCGGAGGCGGGATACAACAGGTTTGGCTTCACGACCAGTGCCGACATCAGGGCCCCTAGTATCAATAACGTCGCAATTCCGGCCGCCCATGGTAGCCAGCCAAATTTTTTCGATTTTTTTGTCGTCGGTGAAAGATCGATGTTGCGCGCCACGCCGTCGGTCGAATACGCCACCGCGGCCTTCAACGAGCTCAACATCGACACGTACTCGGCAATCTCCGGATCGGTGGCCACCGCTTTGGCGACTTCCGCCGCTTCCCGGGGCGCAAGCTCTCCGTCCACGTAACCGTTGACAATTTCCCAGGTAATTTTGTCCTTCATTTTCGACTTCTCACGATGCGCAAGGGCAATCTACGGGATTGACGCCTGCTCAGTTCATCGAGCAGAGCCTTCCGAGCCCGGCTCAGTCGGCTCATCACCGTCCCTGCCGGAATCCCGAGCAGACACGCGGTCTCTTTGTAGCTGAATCCCGCCAAATCGACCAGAACCAGGATTTCCCTGTACTCCAGCCTGATCTTCAACAGGGCCTTCCTGACCGCCAGGGTGTTGATCAGTTTCTGCTCGACGGAAGAAACGTCCAGCCCTTGGCTATTATTCCGATTGAACTCTCCGTCGCCGTCCAATTCATCCACGACGATCTCTGCGGCGCTTTTTTTACGCACCTCGTCGTGAAACGCGTTTCGCAGGATCTTGAACAGCCATGCGCGGTACGCCGGCTCATCCACCGGCACACGCTCAGCCGAAAGCGACTTGAGTGCGCAGATCTGCACCAGGTCCTGCGCCCGCTCGCGGTCTTTGGTGAGGCTGAACGCGTAACCGAACAGACGGTCCAGGTAACTCTCCAGGCGTTGACGCTTAGGAAGGCCGTGTGAAGAACAATCGTAGTTCATACCGAGATCGCCGCAGACGTACGCCAGCAGTATACTGCGTTTCTAGTGAAATTCCATACGCAGACGCTGCACCGCACAATCGATTCGCCCAGGCAGTCGAACGCGCCTGCCGACTTTCAATATTAGCGAAAGCTTTTTTTCGCAGGGCGAAACCTCTTCGGGAATAAATATTTTCTTTCCCGCGTTTCTACTAGGGTAGTGGTTGCAATCGGCATTATCTCGAAGCAATGGAGCAGGTCGGCGGTTTCGATTGCAGCAGAGTTTTTCTATAAGACTATTAATGACCAGGGGTCGCACCGAATGCCAACTTTGAGTCAGGTACTGCATCGCGCGGTCGATGGCGCCTTCGCTGTCGATTCGATGCAGCGCATCATTTATTGGGACCAGGGCTGCGAGCACTTGTTGGGCTACGCCTCGGACTCGGTGTTGGGCAAGCCGTGCTGCGACGTACTGCAGGGCTGCGATCCGGTGACACGGTCTTCTCTCTGCCGCCACAATTGCCGTGTGGCACGCCTCGGTAACGGAGGCGACACGTCGAACCGATTTTCGATTCAAGTCACCAACAGCAGGGCGAAATCGCTGACCTTGTCGGTGAACATCGTGCTGATCCCGTCGGGTTGCAGAGATAAATGGAATGTAGCCCACCTGCTGCACCGGAACGGTAAGCCAGATGTCCTCGATTCCCTGAGCTACGCGTCGGACAAGCATCCCTCGATGGCGCCGCGCCGACACAATGGCGCTCCGGCGAAATGCTGGCCCGCGGACTCGTGTCTGACCGCGCGTGAACACCAGGTGCTGGCGTTGCTGGCGGAGGGTCTCACCGCGGCGGTGATCGCGAAACGCCTCACCATCAGCGCGACGACGACACGAAACCACATCCAGCACATTCAGAAAAAGTTGGGAGTCCACAGCCAGGTAGAGGCCGTGGCCTACGCCTATCGGCACGATTTGGTGTGGCCGTGAACGGAAATGCCCACCATCGACGAGTCACATCGTGCAGACACGGCTCCATCGCCGATAGCAGCAGTGGCCGAGCGGCGCGGCTTGGCGTGCACATTTCAACGCCGATTGCGACAAGGCAGAAAAGGTGGCCAGAAAGATAGCTGTTATCGTCACCGACCGCCAGGAAGAGGCGCTCCGTATGTCGATTGGGCTGACGCTGATGGACGACAGTGTCGATGTCTATGTATTGAGTCGCAGGCTCGATCGCACGGACAGTATTGCCGCAAATTTGGACACCATCAGGGAACTCGAATTGCCCATCTACTCGGACGTGCGGGACCAGGACTACGCCGAATACCTGAGCACCGAACAGATCTCGAACCGGATGCCGGAGTACGACCATGTCCTGCCATACTGATTACGGTTGCCGGCGAGTGCGAAACCGATCAGCGCGGGTCGGCCTCTTTTGTCGTTTATTACGTAAGGGGACGGAGTGAAACTGGGCATCCTGGTTAACAGCGATCGACATCTGCAGCATGTCGTCGGCATCGCGCGGGCGGCGAACGAAAAGGGCCACCAGGTCTCGATTTTTTCCATGGACGCGGGCACCCACCTTATACAGAACACGGAATTCACCAATCTGTGCGCGTTGAATGGAGTGTCCATGAGCGTGTGCCGCCACAGCGCGGAGGAACATGCCGTCGATCTCAGTCGCGTTCCGGAAAGCATCGTGCGCGGCAGTCAGTTCGACAACGCGGTGATGAACCACGAGGCCGACCGGGTCATCGTGTTGTAACGAAGCGCCGCGCCGTAGGTGAAAACGTGTCATGAATGTCCTGCATATATTGGTTGACGGTTCCCGGGAGGACGCGGCGCGTATGATCGATACCCAGTCCAGGCGACACCGTGTCGAAGTCATGGATTTTTCGGGCAGCGACGTCGCCTACCCCGAAGTCGTCGACAAGATCGAGAGCCACGATTGCGTGATCTCCTGGCAGGCGGCGCCCGACGATACGGATGCCACGGCGTAGGAGGCGTATTTGCGGTGCGTGGTAAGTTGAGCAGCGAGTCGACGCCGATGTCCAGCGCCCCGGTCAACCAATATACCGCGGGCGACGGCGCACTCCCCGCTTTCATATCGCCGATCCACGGCGAGTACCTGCCGCGCTGCATTTTCGTGGCCCTCACAGCGCTAGGCATATTCTTGTTGTTGTTTATTTTTCGCACTGCGGACGACAATCGGTTGACGAGTTGGCAATGGGTGTTCGCAGACGCAGACGTTGTTGTGCTCTTCGCCGTTCTCTGCGCCTCTTTGGCCGCGGCATACTTTTTCGCTCTCCGAGCCGCGCGCCTCCATGGGCAGCCCCTGCTGCTGTTTGTGTCGGCGTTTGCAATCGGCGCCGTATTCTGGCGACAGCCGGAAGTGATCGTCGACAGTGCACGATATTTTTCCCAGGCCAAACAGATCGAGCTTTATGGGACAGCTTACTTCCTGCGCGAGTGGGGCGAATCGATTCCCGCGTGGACCGATCTTCCCCTGGTACCGTTTCTGTTTGGAATCGCAATGAAAACGGCCGGAGAGTCGCGCGTTGCCATCCAGGCGATGACTACATTCCTGTTCGCCGCTACGGTTTTGCTCACGTATCTCATCGGCCGGGCCCTGTGGTCGAAATCTCTGGGTTTGATGGCCGGTGCGCTGTTACTGGCGATGCCGTATCTTTTCGTACAGGTTCCGTTGGTAATGGTCGACGTGCCCAGCATGTGCGTTCTCACGTTTGCGGTGTTTGCCACCGTGCGTGCGGCGCAAGCGGGCGGTGCGCCGCGACTTGCCTTGGCTGCTGCGGCGATCACCTTGGCATTGTTGGCGAAGTATTCGAACTGGGTGATGCTCAGCGTCGTTCCCGTGATCGGCATCGTCGAAGGTTTCCGCCAGGGCAACGTGGTGGTGCGGCGCATGCTGGCGCTCGCCGCTTTTGTGACCGTAATCGTCATCCCGGTGTTTTTGTGGAAGGGTGATTTGTTTCTCGCACAGATGAAATTCTTGATGTCCTACCAGCTGCCGGGACTGCACCGCTGGGGGGAGAGCTATATATCCACGTTCTTATTTCAATTACACCCTTTTCTGGTGATCGCCGCGCTTTTTTCGGTATTCGTGGCGGTGCGGCGCAGAGACCTCCGCTTTTTGATCGTATCGTGGATGTTGCTGCTGTTGCTGCTGCTCGAGGTGAAGCGGATCCGGTACACGGTCATAGCGCTCCCCATGCTGGCCTTGATGGCCGCCTACGGTTTGAGCGCGATCAAAGACGCCGTGGTGCGCCGTTACGTTACCCTTGCGGCGGTGGCCTCGTCCCTCGTCGTCGCCGTATGGGGACACCTGGTTTTCCTGCAGACGATGAGCGCCGTGAATCTGCAACGGGCAGGTGCGTACCTCAATTCCACCGCGGAAGAACTCGTCGAGGTTTACACCCTCCCGCAGCGTTTTTCGATCATCAACCCGGCGATCTCGGTGCCGATCCTGGACCTGTTTACGCACAAGCCGATCGTCTACCGCCGTGAATCCGGTGGTGGCGACGCCACACCCCCACCCCGGATCGCCACTTCGCCGCTCCGTTTCAGCTGGGAGTTTCCGCTGCCCGAGTACTACCAGGCGGTACCGCGAACGGATACCGATAGCGATAAGACCGTCGTCGTCATCGCCAGCGATCATTCACAGGATCTACCCGGCCCTTTGCGCCGCGACCTGGCGAATTACGAGTTGACCCGGGTATTTGCTCAGGTCAGCGGCGTGTTCCGATATCGAACCATCGTACAGATCTACCAGCGCGCAAGAAAAACATGAACGAGGGGACCAGAGCATGAGTACCACTGCTATAGATGTGGCCGCGACAAACGCGGTCGAGGTCGAAAACGATCTGCGAAAGAAGCGCCTATGGGCATACGGCATTGCAGCGTTTTTCGCCTTAATCAGCATCGCCACCTATTTGTACAACGAGTACTACATCTACCTCTCCGTCTATCTTTGGTTCGGTTTCATTTACGGCATGTGTCTTCAGTACGGTCGCTTTTGTTTTTCCTCCGCGTTCCGGGATCTGTTCGCAGTGGGCGTGCCGCGAATGGCCGTAGGTATCATGATCGCCACAGTGCTGTTCGCGGCAGTGAGCGCATTCGTCACGGCAACGGGCTTGAGCACCTTCCACGCCGCACCGACCAGCGTACACGCCTTCATAGCGGGGTTGATCTTCGGCGTAGGCATGGTTTTCGCCGGCGGTTGCGCCTCCGGATCGTTGTACAAGACCGGCGAAGGCAACATGAGCGCCTTGATCGTGATTCTCTCCATCAGCGTCACCCAGGCGGTGTTTGCGGACATGGCGGGTTGGACGAACTACCTGGTGCCTGATTCGTGGCACCAGTCGGCGCTGGCCAAAGGACTGCCTGAGGTCGTCAACGCCGGTGACGGCTGGGTGGACCAGTACCTGGCGGGATACGTCTGGAACCAACCGGTCCTGACCTTTGCCACCCTGTTCGGTCTGGCGGACGATTCCATTGCAGGTGCGTTTGCGGGGAATATGCTTGTTGGCGTGGTCATTCCCGCGGCGCTGCTTTTGGTCGTGGTGTACATCGGCTGGTCGCGCCGCGCGTTTCTGAGAAAGCGCGAAAAGGAGAGAGGCCACACCTCCTTTAACGACGAGCTGGCCGGCTACTGGGCTATGATCACCGCCAACAGGCGCACCGCGATCGCGGGGTTGCTGCTCGGCATCTTCTGCGGTCTGCAGATGCTGGTGACGCAGGGCCTGCGCGTAAAGTTCGGCGTGCAGAACGCTGGCACGCTGCTGGAACGCATAGGATTCGACTACGGCATATCGGCCAACGGCACCGTGTTCGACCCCGGATACTGGTACGTCACCACCCAGGAGGCCCAATGGGTCGGCTGGGTGTTCAACAAACTGGGCGCCGACAACATGGACAACATCTACTTCGGCTGGGTGAACGGGATCCCCAATCCGGCCATCAACCCCGCAGACTGGATGTCCCTGGCGTTGATCGGGGGTGCGGCGGTCATGGCCTTGTTGCACAACGAGTTCAAATTCAAGAAACCCACCCTCGAGCTCGCGATCTGGGCGATGATCGGCGGCGCCCTCATGGGCATCGGCTCGCGCCTCGGACTTGGATGCAATGTCGGCGCGTTCTTCGTCCGGGTTGCGCAGGGCGACACCTCCGGCTGGCTGTTCGGATTGGGCATGATCGGCGGCGCCTACATCGGCGTCAAATTTTTCAACTGGTGGACGGAACGGCGCATGGCGAAGGAGTTCGCCTCCTGCGATTTGTAACCATTCAGGTTTGATACCAAGAGGAGAAACATCATGAAGTTTGCGAAGCGCGACGACGGTGTGTACGTGCTGGACGTAAAAGGCTATGTATGCCCGCACCCGCAGATATACACCAAAAAGGCACTTTCCAAGGTGCAGTCCGGCGACGTGATCGAGGTCGTCTTCGACAATCCGTCTTCTGGCGAATCCATCGCCGCGATGTGCGAGACCACGGGCGACGAGATCATCAACAGGAAGCAGGAGAGCGGCCAGTTCATCTGGGATATCGAGAAGGCCTGAGCCGCGGCTTACGGAGCAAATGGTAAGCCGAGCCGGCTCGTGGCGTAGCACCGGCTAACTCGGGTTGGCGGAGGAAATAGAGAGTGATGACGAAATGAAAAACGCACTGTGGACGGTAAATGTGATGGTCGCGGGATTTATTGGATTCCTCATCGGCTACAGCCTGTCACCCATGATCGAGGTCGGCATGATCGGCGGCAAATCCGTCGAGGCGGGGATCAAGACCGAAATGAGTGACGATATGCAGGAGTACTACTCCAGGCTCAGAGGCGACGATTGAGTGACGCAGGACGCGACTGTGTAAATTGTTCTTGGGAGGGCGGGTACATTGAGAAATAGTGTCTGGATCGTGCTGACGGTGGGAGTCGCGTTCGTGGGATCACTGTTGGGTTACAGTGTGTCCTCGCACACCGGGGTCGAACCCGGGTTTTTCGAGTTGCCGGAGGCGGGCGGTTACGGCGCCAGCGCCGGAGGCGGCAGCGGGGCCAGCGAGGGCGTGAGCAGCGACATGGAGGAATACTATAAAAAGTTGCTGGAATAGTTCGGCGAGTGTGCGCGGTGCGGATCTCGTCCGTGATCGCGTCGTCCACGCCGGGATGCGGAGTGGTGTGCATGCGCATTAAGGGCGATGCGCGAACTTTGGAGGGAACGCATGCGGCCCGCCGCATAATCGAAACTCAGAGACGCAAGAAACACACGGTGTACGCATGAAGTGCTCACTGATCATCCCTGCGTGGCGGTCTGAGGACCTGTTCCCGGCCAAGACCGCCGGCTTTCAAATCAATTACTGGGAGCCGCTCGGCACCCTGTACGTGGCGGCGGCGCTGCGGCAGACGGGACACGAGGTCCAGTTCTTGAATGGGGCTTTTCTCGATCATGAGGCACTCATGGCCGAACTCGTGGCATTTCGACCGAATTTCGCCGGTATCTACGCCACCGCCTTTGGCTGGCCGCGGGCGGCGCTGACCGCGGGTGCGATAAAAGAACGCGACCCGAACGTGTTCGTGTGCGCGGGAGGGCCCTATCCCATCGCGAAGCGCGGACAATGCCTGCGGAACGGCGGCAGACACATCGATGCGGTAGTCACCGGAGAGGCCGAGCAGACGGTACCTGAGCTGGTCGCACGTTTGCAGCAGGGCCGCAGCCCGGAGGGTGTGCGGGGCGTCGCCTACAGACAGGGGCGGCACGTCGTCACCAATCCGCCACGTCCGCTGATCGAGGACCTGGACGCCCTGCCTTTTCCCGCGCGCGACCTGCTGGGCGACCCGAACCGCTGTGTACCGCCGCCGGCGACCTATCGGCGCAAGCCGGTCGCGGTCATGCTCACATCGCGGGGCTGCAGCCGGCGCTGCATCTTTTGTTTTCAGATCGACCGCGAGCGCCAGGGCGGCGCGCGCGGCGTGCGTTTTCGCAGCATCGCTAATGTCGTCAACGAGATCGAACAGTGTTTGCAGATGGGTTACCGCGAGATCAAGTTCGTCGACGACAGCTTTGCCGCGGACTATCGACGCGCCATGGCGCTGACACAGGAAATCCGCGCGCGGCGCCTGGATTTCACCTGGTTCGCCTCGGCGTGCGTCAACCAGGTCGACGAACCCCTGTTGCGTGCGATGAAGGCCGCCGGTTGTTGGGCCATTCTTCTCGGCGCCGAGAGCGGGGTGCAGAAGAATCTCAATACCCTGCGCAAAGGCATCACCTTGGACCAGACTCGCGCGGCGGTGCGGGCGGCCAAGAAGGTCGGGTTGAAGGTGAGCACGCCTTTTGTTTTCGGCATCCCTGGCGAAACCTACGAGGACGGTGTAAAGACCATAGAGTTCGCTGCCGAGCTCGCGCCGGATCTGGCGAACTTTCACGCCTTGACCGCTTTCCCCGGTACCTATCTGCACGACAACGTCGGAAAATACGGCACGGTCTCCGACCGGCTCTCCGACTACAACTATCAGGGTGCGGCCTTCGTCCCCTACTCCATGACCCGCGAGCAGATTCAGGGGTTGCGCCAGAAGGCGTTGCGACACTTCTATTCGCGCCCTTCCTTCCTGTTCAAGCGCGTGCTGCAGATCCGCAGCTGGAACGATTGCCTTATCGCGCTCAAGGGAATACGCGGTTTGTTCTGGCTGTGGGCAACGAACCGTCTGTTCGAACGCAAGGCGGTAGAGGGTAGCGGTGGAAACACGCAATCGGCGTCGAGCATTCACACCGAAGCTGAAGGCATGGGCCGGCTCGGTGCGGGCAAGGGCGCCTGAACCGATTTCGGCGCCGTACGCAACGAATTTGCGGATTGACGCAGCATTGATGTGATCACGATTCTCCGGGGTACGCTGAGAATACACTCATTCAAACACGGCGCCGGCATCCCTGCAGGTGCGAGTCGCGGTAAATCTTGCTCGAACTCGTTCTCGTCAACCGCTACCGGGTACACATCGATGGTCACCAGACGCAGGAGCTCTTACTGCGTGCGCTGACCGGTAGAGCGGAGGGAGTCTAACTAAGCGTGCTTTAGCTGGCGATATTCGCGCGCCAGTCGCGGATACAGAGCGGGGTTTAAAAAAATATTCGTCATGAAATAGCACTCGTGACTGCAGTAACACTCCTTGTCCGCTATTGAGTCTAGAACACGTCGCGCGCGGGGCGTTCGGCACGCCGCGTTGACGTCGTAGCCGTAATCCCTGACGTTACCGAAACGGTCGCTGCGCATCTCGCACGGGTAGAGGTCCCCGGTCTCGGTAAGCACCAGATTGGCCCTGCCCGCATAGCAGTCGATCAAGCGCCGTTGCGCCTCCACCGTGTCGTGGATGAGCCGCCGCTGCAAGACGTCCTGGGCGGCCTTGAGCCGAGCGCCGCGAAAGCGGTAGGTACGCCCGTCGGCGCTCATTTTCGCCAACCGCGCGGCGGCGGTCCGATATTTGGCCAGGTCCACGTCTTTGTAGGAAGGGTCGACCAGGTCTCCGCGCGCCAACGAGATCGTGTGCACCCGCACACCCTGTATGGCAGCCACGAAATCGATTATTGCATCCATCCGATCCTGGTTCTTGGAAAGAAACACGGTGTTGACGCCGAGCTCGAAATTCGGATAGGCATCCAGCAGCCCGTGCAAACGCTCGTAGGTCTGCAGCATCTTGGCAAAGCTCCCGGGCGTGTTGCGTACACGGTCGTGCTCATCATGCAAACCGTCGATGGACAGCTTGACCGTAACTACGCTCCTGGGGCAGCTTTGCAGGATCTCCTCGGTACGTTCTCGGATCAGCTCCGGCATGAGTCCATTCGTCGGGTACAGCATGATGGCGGGGCGATTCTGGGTATAGAAGATACGACTGATCTCCACCAATTCCTTTCGCAAGTACACCTCGCCACCAGAGAACGCGAGCCACAGCAGGTTCTTGAGCGACCGGGACACCCTTTTGATTTCTTCCAAATTCAATTCCGACGTGTCGTCGTCGTGCGCGCGGGCTCCACGGAGATAGAAGCAGAAAGGACAGCGTGCATTGCATCGGCGGGTGACGAAAAATGTGAGCTGGAGCGGTCGTTGCTTCCACAACACCGAGGGCCAATGCCGCCAGGGAGAATACATGATCATATTTCTAGCCAGTATCGGATCGCACCGACGAACGCTCCGAGTCCCACGGGTAATGGATACACAAGCAGATAATATAGCATTGCCCCGCCTGCAAACAGTGCGTCGCCGCTGTAGCGAAACGCCCGCAGGAGATGCCTGTTGATCCAGATGTTCAAAGTCTGCGCACCGGCAGCCAGCCACAACCATGCAACCGCTCCGGAGGCGAGGAACAGGCCCAGCATGATCCAGCCCAGGACAAGCATCGCCACGTTCGTTTTCAGCTCGATCGAGGCGGTGCCGGAATCCGCCGTCAGATCCCTGCGCTCGATGGAGTATCTCGACCAGTACATGGATTTGCGAAATGCATTGCGCAGTGAACCGAGAAAAGAGAAATCAAAAATATGACCGACCTGAATACCGGCATTGACCATCAGCTTCACACCTTGTCGCCGCAAACGGTGGCTCAGCTCGACGTCCTCCAATATCGGACGCAGAGATTGTGAGAACCCGCCGCTTTGACGAAAGGTGTCCGCCCGCAGCGCCATGGCATGGGTCGCTACGTAGTCCGGATTGTCGGCGCGTTTCGTTTCCGAGTAGTGGATGAACGCCGACTGGAAATGACTGAAAAAGCGGTCGTCCACGGCGCGGCGAGTATAGGTGCCGCCGACCACCAGGGGGGTCGAAGACGACGTTAGGACATCACAAGCCCTGGCCACCGCGCCAGGCTGCAACAGGCAATCGGCATCCGTAAAAAAAAGTATCTCCCCACGGCTATGTCGTACGCCCTGGTTGCGAGCATTGCCGGCACCCTCGGATTTTTTCAGCCGCACGAGACGGCAGGAGTATCGTTCGGCGATGCGCGCTGAGTCGTCCTCGGAACAATCGTCGACCACGATCACCTCGAAATCGGGATAATGAGACGCAAGTGCGGCGCGAAGGCAATCGCCGAGGGTTTCACCGCCGTTGCGGTTCGGGATGACGATGGAGACGCTCGGATTTCTGCCGCGTTTCATGATGACTACGCCGGACGATAGTTGTTGTCAAAGTCCGCTTGATCCTGGGAAGCGGGCGGAACGTCGGCGAACCAAGCCGCCAAATGATGCAAATGAATCATTCCCAGGCGTCGACTACAATAGTACAAATCTTCAGGAAACAAGAAACGGGCGAGTATTCTGGATTATTCACAAGAGTCTTTCGGAGGGTCATGAGATGAAGTTTGTTGATGAAAATTACGCGCGTTCACGAACGACGGTTGGAGCAATTTTGGGCCTGCTTGTGTTCGTTTTGGGATCGGCTCCGGCAGCGGCCAAGTGGGCGAACCCGGATCTGCTGATGACGGCGGAGGCGCTCAACGCTAATGCCGGCGAAGCCGATTGGGTTGTCGTCGATTGCCGCAGCCTGAAGGACTACGCCAAAGGCCACATCCCCGGCGCCATCAGCTTTGGTGATCGCTGTAAAAAAGCGCTGCGCGACGCCACCTCCAGGGTCTTCCGCGACGCCGGGAAATACGAAAAACTCCTCGGTGCCGTCGGCATCGGCAATGACGACCACGTGGTGTTTTACGGCGGAGACCTCGGCACCTTACTGGATGCCACCGTCGGTTTCTGGATCATGGAATACCTCGGACACGACAAGGTGCACGTGTTGAACGGTGGTGTGGACGCCTGGCGCAAGGCCGGCTATCGCCTGGACAACAAACTCGTGAAGCGCGAGCCGACCACCTTCAAGGCGAACGTGATGGCGGGCAGATACGGCGAGACCGACGAGGTGCTCAAGATCGCCTCCGGCGAACTGAAAAATCAGCTGGTCGATTCCAGGACCAAGAAGGAATTCATAGGAAAAGACATACGCGCCATCCGCGGCGGCCACGTGCCCAACGTCACCGTCAACGTGTCGCATATCGATACGCTGATGAAGGAAAAAAACCCCAAGAGTGGGAAGATGGAACCGGTGGCATATCTCGACTCGGACGCCGCCGAGAAGGCCTTCGGCTCCATGGATAAGTCCAAGCGCACCCTGGCCTACTGTCAGACGGGAACGCGCTCCACGTTGACCTATCTCCAGCTGCGGGCGCTCGGCTTCCAAGACGTCGCCAATTGGGACGAATCCTGGCGCGTGTACGGGTCGCAGATCAGTTACCCGGCGGCCGACGAGCAGTGGTACAACTTCGCCGGCTTGAACAAGAAACTCAAGGCGCTGGAGAAGAAGATGGCCCAGCTCGAGAAGAAATCGGAGGCCGGAAAATAAGCGAGCTTCTTTGCTCTGGATTTGACAACCACAACATGGAAACGGGCCGGGGTTCCGAACCCCGGCCTTTTTTTGCCTTTTTCATGGCGGTAACGGCCGCTTCCGCGACCGCACCGGGGGCGTGCCGAGAACGGACGCGTACCGCCTCCTGCTGCGGGGCGGCCGTCTCCGGCGAATCTCTCTGCCTGCCGCTTACGGTTGCCACGCTCAGCCGTGAAAAGCGGAGAGGACACCGCCGAGAGACGCCGGCGTGGTCGCCGCTGAGGTCCCCAAAAATTGACGCCTCTTTTGACTTAGATAACGATAAAAACCCGAACGTTTGCGCTATAATCAGCGTATAAGCCAAGCTGAACCGGAACTAAGAGAATTTTATCGTGGTCGCCGAACACCGCAACGGGTCGGCTAGGGGGTGCGGCGGAAGAATCTATGCCTCGCGGCTATCGTCGCTTGCGGCGTTTGCCCGAGAGGCGGGTAATCCCGTAGCACGGACTCGGCCGGCGGGACCTCCGCGCAGATCACGCGCACTGCGGCCCGGCGTGTCACTATCCATGGATCCAGAACGATGAACGACTCTTCCGCGATCCCGAAGCCGGACGACGATCCGGCTTTCGATTCCGGCCCGTCGGCAGCGCCGACACCACAGGTATGCGAGATCACCGACCACGTGGTCGAGGTCATCAGCGATTCCGGCGAAGGCGCCCAGAAATGCGGACAATCCTTCGCCAGCATTGCCGCGAAAATGGGCCACGGCATCTGGACCGTGGAGATCATTCCGGCCGAGATCGAGCCGCCGGCTCGAAGTATCGAGGGCGCCAGCGGCAACCGCATTCGGGTCGGTTCCTTCCACGTCACCAATGGTGGCGACGAGGCCGATCTGGTGATCGCGTTCAACGAGCAGGTGCTCCTGGGACGCGTGCGTGCGGGGGCGTTGAAGCCCGATTGCATCATACTGCTCGAGAACAAGTGGCGGCACCACCAGGATCCGGCCATCGTCGCGGCCTACACTTCCACGTACCAGAAGCTGGTAGCCGACGGCTACCGCGTGTACGAGATCCCCATGGAACAGGTGTGCCTGCAGTTCACCAGCAACCCGCAGCGCGGAAAGAACATGTTCGTGCTGGGCATGCTCAACAGGCTCTACGATCAAAATCTGGAACTTGCCAGGGAGCAGGTGGCGTTTACGTTCCGCTCCAAGAGCGCCGATATCGTCAACCGCAATGTCCAACTGCTCGAAGCGGGCTACCAATGGGTCGGCGACAACCTGGACCTGCGGTTCCATATCCCCGGGGCGGCGCGCGAGCAGGTCCAGATCGTCGTCAGCGGCAATACCTCCCTGGCGCTGGGCATCATGGCGTCCGGTATGGAGATCTGCGCCATGTATCCGATCACGCCGGCGACGTCGGCCTCGCACTACCTGAGCGAGGTGTTCGAAAACGTGGGCGGGATGGTGCACCAGGCGGAAGACGAAATCGCCGCCTGCGCGTTCGCCATCGGTTCTTCCTACGCGGGCAAGTGCGCGGTCACCATCACCTCGGGCCCGGGAATGGCGCTGAAGCAGGAGCTCATCGGGCTCGCCACCATGGCCGAGATTCCTTTGGTGATCATCAATGTTCAGCGGGGGGGGCCGAGCACCGGGCTGCCGACCAAGGTCGAGCAAGGGGACCTGATGCAGGCGATCTTCGGCAATCATGGCGATGCCCCGCGTGTGGTCCTGGCCGCGGCCACCATCGAAGACTGTTTCTACCTGCCCATCACCGCAAGAAAGATTTCCGAGACCTTCAACATGCCCGTGGTGCTGCTCACCGACGCGAATTTGGCCACCGCCCAGCAGCCCTTCCCCAGACCCAAGATCCGAAAAGAGTGGTTCGCCGCACCCATCGACCAGAGCCCCATACCCGAGGGCGAGGCCCCGTACGACTGGGACCGCATCAGCGGGCTGCACAGGAGGTTCACGCCGGGGCAGCCCGGCGGCATGCACACCCTCACCGGACTCGCCCACGACCGCAAGAGCCGTGTGGCCTATGATCCGACGACCAACGAAGAAGGAATCCGCGCCCGCAGTCTGAAACTCGCCGCCTTCCAGAAGACCCTCAATTGTCCCGAGGCGTTCGGCGATCCGCAGGGAGACCTGCTGGTGGTCGGTTGGGGCAGCACCAAAGGCGTCATCGAAGAAGCGGTGGAACAGGTGCGCGCGGAGGGACGGCAGGTGGCCGCCTTGCACCTCACCTATCTGCAACCGATGCCGTCGGGCATCGGCGAAATCCTGAAACGCTACCGTATGGTGATGACGGTAGAGATGAACTGGGGCGATAGACTCGACGATGAGCTCATCGACAGCGAAAACCGCCGTTATTCGAGCCTCGCGTGGCTGCTGCGGGGGCGTTACCTGGTGGACGTGGACTGCTGGTCGGAGGTGCAGGGACAACCGCTGAAACCGCGATCCGTCGCCGAGGCCATCCGCAATAAACTGAGCAGGGGGTGAACCGTGTTTGATCCCATAGAGATTCTCTCACCCAGCGTCTCCGACATCGACGACGACGCCTATTCCTTAGACGACTTCGAGGGCGTCGATTCCCGCTGGTGTCATCGCTGCGGCAACAACGCCATCCTCACCGCGGTGCAGAAACTGTGTGCCGAAGAGCAACTTACGCCGGAAAAGACCGTGTGCGTATCGGGCATCGGCTGTTCATCGCGCCTGCCCCACTACATGGGCACCTACGGTTTCCACGCACTGCACGGGCGCGCGCTGCCGGTCGCCGAAGGCATCAAGATCCGCCGTCCCGATCTGCACGTGTTCGTGACCACCGGCGATGGAGACTGCTGCAGTATCGGCGCCGGGCATTGGCTGCACGCCATTCGCTACAACATGAATATGACTGTGCTGCTGCACGACAATCAGATCTACGGACTGACCAAGAAACAAGCTTCCCCAACGTCTCCCCGCGGTTTGGTCAGCAATACGAGCCCGCATGGCGCGTACCTCGACCCGCTCAATCCGCTGGAGGCCACCCTTGGTATGTCCAATATTTCCTTTGTCGCCCACGCAGTGGACTGGGTGCCAAGCGTATTGTTCGACATCATCAAGCAGGCGTTCCATCATCGCGGGCTCGCCTTCGTCTGCATCATGCAGCGCTGTCCCAACTACCTGCCCGATCATTTCGAAGAATATGTGAAAGACCCGGAGCGCATCGTATTGCTCACACACGCACAGGGCCTGAAAGTCGACGACGCGGTAGCGCGCCGCTTCAAGCATCGCGAAGAACACGATCCGCGTGACATCGATCGCGCACGCGAGCTGGCGCGAAACCGGCAAAGGGTGCCCCTGGGCATCCTTTACCGGAATCCCGACGTACCCTGTTACGAAGACATCCGCAGCGGCGTTGAGCATCTCTCGGCGGAAGAAAAGATCGCGGCGCTGGAGCGGGAGTTCGATAAGTTCACGGTTCAGCCGGCATCGCCTGCGGCGTGACCGCGAACCATGGAAAACCACTTCAGACTGCAGATTGGAGAGGGAAGATACGGTGAATAGAGCGGAGGAACGCGGCGAAGAGCTGGTTGCGGTCCGCCAGGACGGGCGCCTGAAACAACTTCTGCGTATCCATCTGGGGCCCGGGGAATATCCCAAGGAGCCCTCGGTCGGTACGCCGCCTGCTCTGACGCCTGCGTTGTTCAGCGCTTACCGGGACCTGGAAGATCTGCGCTACGACTTCCCGGCGGTATTGCTCGAAGCGGACTCGGAGCGCGTCGCAATGCCGCTGTCTGAACTCATAGACGAATTGATTGCGCGGCAGGCCCCCGCAGGGGCCGCCGGCGAGCGACTGCGGCGCGACCTGTACCGGCTGGAGAGGACCATCAAGGCTCTGTCCACGAACGCCGCCGAGCAGCGGCTCGATAAATTGTGGGCGGCGGCCACGGAGCGTTGCCTGTCACAGGCGACCGAAACCTCGCGACGCAAGGAGTTGCGCAGCAACCTGCAGACGGCGCGCTCCGCCGTCAACGAGCAGGGTCGCGTTATCGATTGCGACGCGCAGATTGCGAGCCGCTTCTTTACCCATGCCTGGGATTGTATTCAATCCGAGCAGGGGCGCCAGGCGCGCGAGACCCTGGAGGAACTGATCGCCGAGCTTACGGCGATCATTGATGCCGATCGCATGCGGTCGGCCAGGGCGACGTCGGCGGATGCCTTGCGCACGGCGATGGGCTCCGAGCACGCAGGCGGCATCGATTTCGAGCGCCTGTCCTCGATGCTGCGCAGCAGCAAGCACCAGAGACCCCTCAAGACCAGCCGGCGAAAGCGTCTGCACGCGGTACTGAAGGTACTCGAGGCCGAACGCCGCCGGCTCGGCACCGGGAACGGCAAGTTTCCGCGGCGCAGCCAGGTCGCCGAATCGATCGGCGACAGCTGCGTCGACGCGCTGGCGCGCCTGGACGCCGAGTTGCAGCACGTCGTGGAGCTGTTCAAGGCGGTACGCATCGCCCGACTCGAGGTCGAGAATCGTTACGATGAAGCCCGACACGACGCGTACTTTGCCGCCTTCGACCAGAACCACCTGACAACGGAAGAACTGCGTGGTCTCCCGCCCTTGTTCGTGCATATGGAAGATCATGCGTTCGACGCGGAAAACAAGTCCGCGCTGGTCGAGATCCTCACCTCCGACCTCCCCATCAAGGTGCTCGTGGAACTGCGCACCATTCCGGACACGTTATCCCAGGTTGCGGGGCCGGCGGGTTTCGGCGGCTGGAGCACGAGCCTCGCGAGCATGGCAACGGGCTTGCGTACGCCGTTCGTGATGCAGACCACAGTCTCGCTGCTACCCCGGCTCGAGACCGAGGTCGTGGAGGGAATGCGTTACAACGGCGCGGCGCTGTACTGCGTGTACTCCGGCCCGGCGGAGGATACGGCGGGCGTGTCGCGTTACCTGCGGTGCGCGAGCGCGGTGGAAAGTCGCGCCTTTCCCTGCTTCGTCCACCATCCGGGTCGCGGCGAGGAGTGGGCCGAGCGATTCGCGTTGCTGCGCAATCCGCAGCCCGAAGAACCGTGGCCGATACACAATTTCAATTACGAAGATTCCGACGGCCGGGCCTTGGTGCAGGAAATCGCTTTCACGGCGGTGGACTTTCTCGCCATGGACGCGCGTTTCGCCCAGCAGTACGTCCCCGTCGCCCTGGAAGACTGGCATCCGAATATGGTCCCTTTGGGCGATTTCCTCGCTATCGAAGACACCAAGGCGTTCGGTAAGGTGCCGTACGTGTGGATGCTCGACGAGAGCAACACGCTGCATCGCGTTATCGTACGGCGCGGTCTCGTAGCCGCGGCTCGCCGCTGCGCAGAACTGTGGCGGAGCCTTCAGGAGCTGGGCGGCATTCATAATTCGCACGCGCTGCGCCTGCTCGAGGCGGAGCGCCGTCGAGCGATACAGGATCCGGCGCCCGAGTCTACCGCGGCGGCGGCCCCCGCACCGGCGGAGGTGGCGACGGCCGCGGAGGTGTCGGCGCCTAAGGCGGAGGGAGAGGTCGAGACGACGGCGGCGCCGGTGACGGACCAAGCCTATATCGACACCGAATTGTGCACCAGTTGCAACGATTGCACAGACCGCAACGCCATGATGTTCGCCTACAACGACGCCAAGCAAGCCTTCATCCGGGATGCGCAAGCGGGGACCTACCGCGATCTGATTGAGGCCGCCGAGAACTGTCCGGTGTGTATCATCCACCCCGGCAAACCCGTCGACCCCGACGAACCGGGGGTGGACGAACTGCTTCGGCGCGCCGAACCCTTTAATTGAGTACGACTTCGACCGTTCGAGTTGCGCTCAGGCGCTGTGGACCTGGGCGGGGAGACGCACGCGGCTGAATCGTTTCTGGCGGATATCTATGCCGAAGATGCGTTGCCGTTCCGGGTCTGATACCGTCATGTCTTCCAGGTCGTTGATGCCCAGATAGATCTTCATGCTCTGCGCCGCCCGGCGGCCGGCACCCATGGCCAGGATGACGGTGGCGGAACCGGTGACAATGTCCCCGCCCGCGAACACGCCCGCCAGGGACGTGCTCTGCTCCTTGTCCGCCTCGATGTATCCCCACTTGTTCAACTTGAGCTTGGAGGTCTGTCCGATGATCGGGTTGGCGTTGGTGCCGATGGCGTAGATCACGGTATCGCACTCGAACTCGAATTCGCTGTTGGCGATGGGGACCGGCCGACGTCGTCCGGATGCATCCGGCTCGCCCAACTCCATGCGCATGCAACGCACCGCGCGCACGTCGTTGTTGTCGTCGCCCAGAATCTCGACCGGGGCGGTCAGCCACTGAAAAATCACGCCCTCCTCTTTGGCGTGATGCAGCTCCTCCACCCGCGCCGGGCTCTCGGCTTTGGTGCGTCGGTAAAGACAGTGCACTTCTTCCGCCCCCAGCCGCAACGACACCCGCATCGCGTCCATCGCCGTATTGCCGGCGCCGATGACCGCCACCTTGCGGCCGAGCCCCAGGGGGGTGTCCGTCTGCGGGAACTCGCCGGCTTGCATCAAGTTGCACCGAGTGAGGAATTCGTTCGCGGAGAGAACGCCGTTCAGCGATTCGCCCGGTATACCCATGAAGCTCGGGTAACCCGCTCCGGTGCCGATGAAGACGACGTCGAAGCCCATTTCGTCGCGCATTTGCTCGACGGTGAACAGCCTTCCCACCAAGGTGTTGCACTCGACCTTGACACCGAGTTCGAGGACCTTTTGAAATTCCGCATCAATGATCGGATTCGGCAGACGAAACTCGGGGATTCCGTAGGTGAGTACGCCCCCGGGGCGATGCAGGGCTTCGAAGATCGTCACCTCGCAACCCGCCTTGGCCATATCCGCGGCGCAAGCGATGCCCGCCGGGCCTGCACCCACAATCGCCACCTTATAACCATTCGGTTCGATGACCGGACTGCTGGTCCAGCCCTCGGCAACCGCCATGTCGCCGATGAAACGTTCCAAGCGACCGATGGCGACCGGCTCCAGGTGATTGCCCACGACGCACACGCCCTCGCATTGATCCTCCTGCGGGCAGACCCTGCCGCAGATGGCCGGTAGCAGGGTGGAATCCGCGAGTATGTCGTAGGAAGCGCGCAAGTCTTTGTCGATGATGCTTTGGATAAACCCCGGTATATCGATACCCACGGGGCAGCCCGCCACGCAGGGCTCCTGCGGACACATGAGGCAGCGTTCCGCTTCCAGCAGGGCGTCGTCGTCGCTGTAGCCGAGGGCGACTTCGTCGAAGTTGCCGATCCTGCCGGTCGCGTCCTGGGTTGCGATGGGCGTGCGCTCCTGCGGGATGTTGCGGATAGTTTTCTTGGCCATGAACGATCTCTACAGAGGGATAGTCAATGTACGCGATTCGCGGGTTTCCCGGTTGTTTGCCAGTGAGGCACTAGGCGTGCGTCGACACGCTGGGTTCTTCCTGCAGCAAGCGACAGTTGCTGTTGCTCGTCCAGCGTTCCAACGAACGCCGTTCTTCTTCTTTGAACCTGCCCAGACGACGCATGAGTTCGTCGAAATCCACCTGATGGCCGTCGAAGTCGGGGCCGTCCACGCAGCAGAACTTCATTTCTCCACCCACCGACACCCGGCATCCGCCGCACATGCCGGTGCCGTCCACCATGATCGGATTCAAACTCACCATGGTCTTGATGCCCTGGGGCCGTGTCGCCTCGGCACAGAATTTCATCATCACGGGCGGGCCTATGGCCAGGACCTCCTCGATATCGGGATGTGCTTGCATCGCCTGGGCGATGCCGTCGGTGACCAGCCCCTTGATCCCGGCGGACCCGTCGTCGGTACAGATGATGAGCTCGTCGCAGACGCTCTTGAATTTGTCTTCCCAGAAAATCAACTCCTTGCTGCGGAAGCCGATGATGCCGATGACGAAGGCGCCGCGTTGCTTGAAGGCGCGCGCCTGCGGGAAAACCGGCGCCACACCTAGTCCGCCGCCGACGCACGCGACCTTTTTTACCTCGCCGATGTGACTCGGGATGCCCATGGGGCCGACCAAGGCGTATAAGACGCTGCCGACTTTGCACAGCTGCTGCATTTCCCTGGTGGTCTTGCCCACCGCCTGGATCACCAGGGTTACGCTGCCGCGTTCGGCGGAAAAATCGGCGATCGTCAGTGGTATCCGCTCTCCGTCCGCGTTCACCATGACGATGACGAATTGCCCCGGTTTTGCGGCCTTCGCCAGCATGGGGTGAAGGACCTCGAGCATGAAGGTCGTGTCGGAGAAGTCCTCTCTGGCCAGTATCTTGTACATGTCGGTTGTCTCACTCGGTGGCTGCCGCAACTATCTAATTCTAGCCAAACTGGCGCGGCACGGTAATGCGGCCTGTTCTAATTGGATTTCAAGGCTTGATCCGCGATTGAGGGATGCCCACAGGGTAGGCCCAAGATCCTCCCGCCGCAAGCGTAGCGTGTTTGCAATCGTCTATATTTCCCAGTGTCGCGCTGAGTAATGCGGGCACGAATCGTGCCGACAACAAACCGTGGTCCGTGGCGTGGGGCGCCGCGGCGCACTGCCCTGCCCTACGTGGTCACCGGTGTTCGCCGCGCCGCACCCGGCACGTCCAGGAAACGCCGTTCGCGGCGCGAAGCGGAAGCGGTCAACTCCCGGTACGTGCGTGCCGGAGTCGCGGAATCGCGTCGCCGGGGTCGTCTCCGGCCGCACCTTCGAGCGCAGTCGCTGCCTGGTAGTAAAAGCCCTGGGCAAAGTCTACAGACAGGGTTCGTACCAACTCGTGTGTGGCGCGGTCTTCCACGCGTTCGGCGATGGTCTTGACTCCCAGCGCTTGAGACACTTCATGGATGTATTCAACGATGAGCCGGTCGCGCCGGCTCCTGGCCATATTGCGGACGAAGCTGCCTTCGATTTTCACGAAATCCACGGGAAAGTACTTTAGATAGAGAAACGAATTAAAGCCGCTGCCGAAGTCGTCCAGGGCGAAAAGGATCCCGTCGTCGCGGAGCTCGCGCATGAGACTCGATATAGCCGACAATTGCCGCAGCGCCTCGCGCTCGGTGATCTCAACGACCACCTCCCCCGGCGGCGTGCGGTATTCGTGCAACAATCGCGGCAGCTCCTGCATGAATTTCAGGTTCTCGATGCTCGCCGGCGCCAGATTGATGAATAGTTTCGCTCCCTCAAGCGCAGCGATCTGGCGTTTCATGTACAACGCCCTCTCGACCACGAATCGATCGAACTCCTCGATGCGCCCTTGCCTTTCCAGATCGGGCACGAACGCGTTGGCGCTCAATAAGCGATCTCCGTCCCGTACGCGGGTGAGTATCTCGTATCCGAAGTTCCGATCCTCGGCCAGATCGATTATCGGTTGCGCGTGCAGTATGACGCGTTCCTCGGCGATCGCCCGGCGCAGCCAAACGTCGCGGCCGTGGCTTCGGGCCGCCTTCTGGATTTCGTCCTCATTCACCGTCGCCACGCAGTTGCGCCCCCGGGCCTTGGCCTGAGAGATGGCGACGTCGGCGGCGATCGTCAGCTCTTCGCCCGAGCGCCCGTGGCTGGGGTACTCCACCACGCCCAGGCTCGCGGTGACGCGCAGGGTCCCCTGGTCGATCTGGAACTCCATGACCCCGATCTCGTTACGCAAATTTTCCGCCATGCTCTCCGCCTTCTGCAGCGTCGCGTCCGACAACAGGATCGCGAACTCGTCTTCGCCGGTACGCGCGACGACGTCCTTATCGCTTACCCCCTTGCGCAACACTTCGGCGACCTCCGCGAGGACCAGGTCGCCTATCGGATGCCCGTGCGCATCGTTGATGTGACCAAACCCATCCAGATCGAACACTATGATCGAAAACCGCGCGTTATATTGCTTCGCGCATTCGATCTGCGTACCGATACATTGCTCGAACTTACGCCGATTGTAGAGCTTGGTGAGCGGATCCGTGTTGCTGAGTTCCTCGAGCTGACGATGATGGTCTTCGATGGACTCCAGCAGATGATTGAAGGATTCCGACAGCTCACCGATCTCTCGAACGCGGCTCGTCTGCTCCACGCGTCTGCGTAAATCGGGATCACGGATCACGTCCCGCATGAAATCGACCAACCCGCTCAGGGGCCGGACGACGAAATGTCGCAGATTCAGGTGCACGACAAGCAACAGCACGCCAAGGAACAACAGGCTGAAGCCGGTGATGAGCTGCAACATCGGACCGATGGAGATTTGCACATCGTCGATCGGGTGAGTGATGTCGATGACTCCGTTCACTTCGCCCATGCGCGCGTCGTTGTGGCAGGCGACGCACGACTGCTCCATCTTGACTGGATATACATAACGGATGACGTCGTCTCCGATATCCAGGATCTTGTTGCCGTGTTCCAGGGCTTGTCGCACCAGATGATCCGACTCGACGGCCCGTGCGCTTTCGTCGCCGGGACCAAACTGACGGCTCACCGGTTCTCCCCGCACCACGCGTATGACGTGGTCCGGTTTGACCGCCTTCAGGGCGTCGATGGCGTCGGCGATGTCGGCGCGGTCGCCGCCTTTACTCATGATCAGATACAGATTGCGGAACGCCAGGTCGGCGAATTCCCGCGCGTGCGCCTCGGAGAGGTCGTGGACGGCGGCGCTCTTCAGCAGTGCCGAAGCAATGAGTAACAGCGCCACCGTTAAGGTGGCGGAGGCGGCAAACAGCATCACCATCAATCTGGCAAGATTGAGCGGACGTGCTCGACGCGAGTCGGCAGCAGACACTTGCGGTTGGTCCTCCGGGCGTCGGCCACTCAGGCCGTCAAGGACTTTGCGCGCGTCCGTTTATCGCATGGACCAGATTGCAATAGATGCCCCCTAGCAACCTATGTTATTAGTAATCGATACATAACGCGCTTCCTTATCGGCTTGATCGGCAGCACGCCTGTAAGGCCTGCGCTACGCAGCAACGATGACGCAGTCCCTTCCCGCGTCTTTGGCCTTGTACAGCGACTCGTCCACACGACTGAGCAGGGATTCGGCGTCCTCGGACGCTTCGAGTTCGGCGATGCCTACACTGGTGGTGAATTCAATACGTACGCCCTCGGGGCTCGACACCTCGACATCGGCGCAAGCCGCGCGAATGCGTTCGGCCAAAGACTCGGCGTCGGTCTTGCGTGTGCACGCCAGTACCGCAAGAAACTCTTCCCCCCCGTAGCGGCCGACGACGTCGGTCTGGCGCATGCCCTTTTCCAGGATGCGGGCAAAGGCCTGGAGCACGGCGTCCCCAGCAAGGTGGCCGAACTCGTCGTTGATGCGCTTGAACTTGTCGAGATCAAACAGCAGCACGCACATGCCGTGTTCGTAGCGACGCGCGCGCCCAATCTCGAGCTGCACGTGCTCCATCAGCGCCCCGCGGTTGAACAGTCCCGTCAGCGGGTCGCGGGTGGCCTGGCGGTAGAGCCGCAACAGCATCTGCAGCTCCGACATCGACGCCCACAGCGCCAGACACATCAACAGCACCAGCAGCGTCAGATTGCCGAGAAACGACAGCGACATTATCTCCCCGAACAGCGCCTCCACCGCAAACAAGGTCGCAAACGCCGGCACCGACAACATCAGCCCCTCCAGCAGCGGCAACGGAAAGATCGCGAGTTGCACCATGACCACGAAGGGGAAGAAATCGTAGACCATCAGCGCCCCCGGGGGTGCGCCCTCGGCGAGCACGAAGCGCGAGGCGATGTAAAAGGCGCACGGCAGCGTCACCAGAGCCGCCAGTTTCGCACGCGCCCGGGGCAGGGAGTGCGGTTTCGAGGCAAGAAAGGCGAGCCCGAGATAGAGGGCGGCGCACAGGCTGCGCAGCAGCGCGAGCTTAACGACCACCGCCGGGTCCGGGATGATGACGTAGTCGAGACCCATCCACAGGAACACCACGGCCGCGAACACCAGCGCCAGGGCGCGGACCCGGTCCTGGATGAAATTCGCCCGCGTGCCGAGAAAATCCGCCGTGCGATTACGGTTGGTTGTCAAATCCATAATCATCGAGTAGAACGCCCGCCCCCACTCAATTGAGCCTTCGTTCGTCGATCGCTTATCACGCGTCCGACTTTCCTGAGATATCCCCCGGTCTACGTCGGTAACGGAATCCCGCACAAATAAACTCTCCGCAGTCTTACATTATTGTCGCTTTTTGAATCCGCCGATTTTCCGCAAGCTTCGCGCAGGCCCAAGCGTTAAAGTGCTATATCAAGTATAGATCATAGAAAATGCACCCATTCCGGCCGCAATAGCGCACCAGGCACGCCGGGCAGGGGTGAAACCGGCTTGTGGGGGCCGCCAGCGCGGGCCCGCAATCGAACCCGCGCCGGTATCTTGGGTCGTCCGCGCTGTAATGTGTGGGCTCGGTGGCTGCATGCGGGCATGCATTACGCGGCGAGCACGATCCGGTCTCTGCCGGCACGTTTCGCGTCGTAGAGCGATAGATCCACACGGCGCAACAGTGTTTCCGCGTCTTCGCCCGGTTTGAGTTGCGCGACGCCGGCGCTGGTAGTGAATCCGAGATCCTCGTTCGTGGGCGATTTCACCCGCGACTCGGCGCAGCGTTCACGGACGCGCTCGGCAATCTGTTCGGCGTGCCCGGCCTCGGTCTCGGGCAGCAGGGCGAGAAATTCTTCCCCCCCGTAGCGGCCGACGACGTCGGTCTGGCGCATGCCCTTTTCCAGGATGCGGGCAAAGGCCTGGAGCACGGCGTCCCCAGCAAGGTGGCCGAACTCGTCGTTGATG
>CAMYIN010000064.1 GCA_947258495.1 uncultured Gammaproteobacteria bacterium | reverse complement strand
GAATCTCCTCTATCCAGCCGACCCACCAGTCGCCGTCCTCTTTAATCACAGCTGTATATTCGGCATTCATAAGAAAAGTTTACACTCTTTCGAGATTCACTTCATTGAAACATAACGATAAATTCTAGGGTATAAATATTGGGGCGGATTATGACGAAAATGGAGGATAGTTTGCGTTGACGCCCTAAACTCAAGGGTATAGCATTTTGGGTTGTTCATTCTTGCACAATAGTTTGCACGGAGGCAGACGTCATGAAATTGCTCGACAGGGTTCGTCACGAGATCCGTTCCCGCCATTATTCCTACGCCACCGAGAAATCCTACGTCCAATGGGTCAAGCGGTTTATTCTGTTCCACGATAAGCGTCATCCCCAGGAAATGGGCGCCGAGGAAATCGAGCGCTTTTTGTCCTGGCTGGCTACCGCACGCAACGTCGCCGCGGCGACCCAGAATCAGGCGCTGCACGCCTTACTGTTCCTCTACCGGGAAGTCCTCGAGATCGAGCCGCCGTGGCTGGAGAACATCACCTTTTCCCGGCGCCCTAAGCGCGTCCCGGTGGTTCTTACGATAGATGAGGTCGACCGCCTTTTCAATTGCCTGCAGGGGGTTGAATGGCTGGTCGCAGCGTTGCTGTATGGGGCGGGCTTGAGGATTTCGGAGTGTCTACGACTGCGGGTCAAGGACGTCAATCTAGGTTATCAGCAGATCACTGTGCGCGACGGCAAGGGCAAAAAGGACCGGGTCACCCTGTTGCCCGACTCTGCAGCGGAGCCGTTGCGCGCCCAGCTCCGGTTCGCGCGCGCGGTCTTTGACAGGGACCTGGCGGACGGTCTGCCAGGCGTTTCTCTGCCGCACGCACTAGCTCGCAAGTATCCGAGCGCCCCGAACGAGTGGCCTTGGCAGTTCGTGTTTCCCTCGCGCAAGCCGGTGGCGGACCCGCGCTCCGGGATATACCTGCGCCACCATCTGCACCAGGCCCGGTTTCAGCGCGCGATGCGACGGGCGCTGGCCCAGGCGCGCATCGCGAAACGGGCGAGCTGCCATACTCTGCGCCACTCGTTCGCCACCCATCTGCTGGAGCGGGGCTACGATATCCGTACCGTGCAGGAGTTGCTGGGCCACAGCGACGTCAAGACCACCATGATTTACACCCATGTACTCAATCGCGGCGGCAGGGGCGTGCGCAGTCCCCTTGACCGTTGATCGGCCGGATGCCGATATTGATGCGCTACAATAGCGCCGCCCATGATTCCCATCCACGACGACAACCCGACCTCGATTACACCCGTGATGACGGTGGCGTTCATCGCCATGTGCGTGCTGGTGTTTCTTTGGCAGGTGTCCCACGATCCGCGCGGCCAGGAGGTGATCGTCTACAGCCTGGGCGTGATCCCCAAGGTGCTGTTCGGCGAGGCGCGCCTGGCGCCGGAGATCGCGTGGGTGCCGCCCACCGCTACCGTGTTCACATCCATGTTCCTGCACGGCGGCTGGATGCACCTGATCGGCAACATGCTCTATCTGTGGATCTTCGGCAACAACGTCGAGGACGCCATGGGCCACGTGCGCTTCGTGGGATTCTACGCGCTGTGCGGGATCGCCGCGGTGTTCGCCCAGGCGCTGCCCAATCCGGATTCCACCATACCCATGGTGGGCGCGAGCGGCGCCATCTCCGGCATCCTCGGGGCGTACCTGCTGTTGTATCCTCACGCCAAAGTGCTGGTGATGATTCCTTTCGGCTTCTTCCTGCACACCGTGCGCCTGCCCGCGCTGTGGGTGCTGGGCTTGTGGTTCGCGATGCAGTTGTTGAGCTCTGTGATGGCCGATCCCAGCCGCGGGGGGGTGGCGTTCGGCGCCCATGTGGGCGGATTCGTCGCCGGTCTGTTGCTCATCCCATTTTTCAAATACAGGCGCTTCCGTCTGCACAACCCCTTCGCCTGACCGCGGTCGGGGCAGAACCAGCCCCCCGAGCATCGCTGACCTCCAGCGCCGTTTACGGTTATCATTGACTTTTATAACCGCCGAACTTTACAACGAACAATCCCCCCATGCGTGCATCCCGACTCCTCATACCCACTCTGAAAGAAACCCCCGCGGACGCCGAGATCGTCAGCCACCAGCTGATGCTGCGCGCGGGCATGATCCGCAAGGTCGCCGCCGGCATCTACGACTGGCTGCCGCTGGGTCTGCGCGTGCTGCGAAAGATCGAGACCATCGTGCGCGAGGAGATGGACCGTGCCGGGGCCCAGGAGATGCTGATGCCGGCGGTGCAGCCGGCGGAGCTGTGGCAGGAGTCGAGACGCTGGAGCGAGTACGGCCCGGAACTGTTGCGTTTCCACGACCGCCACCAGCGGGAATTCTGCTTCGGTCCCACCCACGAGGAGATCATCACCGCGCTGGCGCGTAACGAGATCCGCAGCTACCGCCAGCTGCCGCTGAATTTCTACCAGATCCAGACCAAGTTCCGCGACGAGATCCGGCCCCGGTTCGGCGTCATGCGGGCGCGCGAATTCATCATGAAGGACGCCTACTCCTTCCACATCGACCGGGCGTCGCTGCAGGAGACCTACGACCTGATGTACCAGGCCTATGCGTGCATCTTCACCCGCGTCGGCCTCAAGTTCTGCGCCGTGGAGGCCGACACCGGCGCCATCGGCGGCAGCGCCTCGCACGAGTTTCACGTGCTCGCCGACTCGGGCGAGGACGCAATCGCCTTCTGCGACAAGTACGGCTACGCCGCCAACGTCGAACTGGCCCCGGCGCTGCCCCCGATGGGCCGGCGCAAACCGCCGTCGCAGGCCATGACCGAGGTCGATACGCCGGGGCAGCACACCATTGAGGAGGTGGCGAATTTTCTCAAGATCGCGCCGCAGGCCACGGTGAAGACGCTGCTGGTGCGGGGCGTCGGCGGCGCCGTGGCATTGATCCTGCGCGGCGACCACGAGCTCAACGTCAGCAAGGCGGAGAAGCTGCCGCAGGTGTCGAAGCCCTTGGAGTTCGTCGGCGATGCCGAACTGGCGGCCGCGGCGGGTTGCGATCCCGGGTCCATCGGCCCGGTGGGCCTGCACGACATACCGGTGATCGCCGACGAGAGCGCGGCGCGGCTGTCGGATTTCGTCTGCGGCGCGAACGAGAACGGCAAGCACCTGACCGGGGTGAACTGGGGGCGCGACGTCGCCGAACCCGAGGCCGCCGATCTGCGCCGGGTCGTGGACGGCGATCCGTGTCCCGCCGCCGGTGCGGAAAACGACCCCGTGGCCAGATTGACCATCAAGCGCGGCATCGAGGTGGGCCACATCTTCCAGCTCGGCACCAAGTACAGCGAAGCCATGAACGCGGTGTGCCTGGACGAGCACGGCGCCTCGGTGGTCATGCCCATGGGGTGCTACGGCATCGGCGTGTCCCGCATCGCCGCCGCAGCCATCGAACAGAACCACGACGACAACGGCATAATCTGGCCCGACGCCATTGCGCCGTTCGAAGTGGTCTTGATTCCCATCGGCGCAGGAAAATCGGAAAAAGTGGCAAAAGCGGTCGAAACCCTCTACAAATTATTATTAGAGGCGGGGATGGACGTCCTGTTCGACGATCGCGATGAACGTCCCGGTGTCATGTTCTCCGAGGCGGATCTCATAGGCATCCCGCACCGCTTGGTTGTCGGCGAGCGGGGATTGAAACAAGGGGTCGTCGAATACAAGCACCGACGTACGCACAACACCCAAGAACTGCCCTGCGAGGACGTAGTACAGACATTGTCAACCATGCGCAAACCCATGAACTGAATGACGACGGCGGTAAAACGGATAGTAATAGCGATCTGCCTGCTGGGGGTGCCCATCGGCGCCTCAGCCGAGCGTACCGAATCCGGCGTTGATCCAGCGCTGGTGGCAGCGTTGAAGCAGGCGGTCGAAGGCGCGCCCCGAACGGCCGACGAGATCGATACCATGTTGTGGCTTGCCGGGATGTCGGAAAAGCTCGCTTTACCCATCCCGGATCCGTTCTACCGCGTCCACCTGCTGCGCTTGGCACATGAAGAAGCGCAGAGCGCGGGGCTCGATCCGGAACTCGTGCTCGCGGTAATTCATGTGGAAAGCGGCTTCGACCGCTTCGCGGTGTCCGCTTCGGGGGCCCGAGGATTGATGCAAATCATGCCGTTCTGGAAGAAGGAGATCGGGCACCCCACGGACGATCTCTTCAATCCGCGTGTCAACCTGCGTTACGGCTGCGCCATTCTTCGCTACTACCTCGATCGTACTAGAGGTCGTGTGGCGGAGGCCCTGGCCGCGTACAACGGCAGCGCCGGCAAGCGCGAATACGTGGACAAGGTCTATCTATCCTTGCGGCAGACCGTTGGTAACCCCGACATCAAGAATCCCTGATCAGCGCACGACGAAATCGACCCCGGGACTTTCCGCCTCCACCACCTCGCTGACCACGTTGTCTACGCGCGCGTGCGGTGGACCCTGCCACATCCACGCGGCGAAATCGTCCAAGCAGCTGTCGTCACCGCAGGCCACGGCCTCGACGTCGCCGTCGGCCAGGTTGCGAACCCAACCGCTCAATCCCAGCCGCCTCGCTTCGGCGCGGGCGGCGGCGCGAAAAAATACGCCCTGTACACGGCCTGCCACTCGAAACCGTCTGCACCTACTCACGGCAGCTGAATTTCACCATTCACTCCCACGGGCAATTCCTTTTCCGTAACCAGCAGCACGTCCAGTGCGAACTGCGGCTCGCCGCTCGCCTCGAGGTTTCGCGTATCCAGCCCCACGCCCTGCAGCGTAGCGGAATACGAGGCACCTGCGACGGTGACAGTAACTTCGTCTCCGGCGCGCGCGCGCTCCGGCGTCGGCGCCGAAACCCAGCACCGAATGCGGTAGCGATTGGTGTGCGCCAGTGCGATCAACACCGGAGGTTGCAGACCGGCGGCCACCATCCGACCGGGGGTGGCGTTTACCGCCAGCACCAGTCCGTCGAACGGGGCTTTGAGTCGACTTTGCTCCAACTCGTATTGCCCCAGCGTCGTCGCAGCCTCCGCCGAACGGTGAGCGGAATCGGCCCGCGTGTGCAGCAACTTGGCATGGTCGAGCTCCACCGTCGAGAGGACGCCCCGATCGTACAACTCCTGAGCCCGCTCCAAGGCACGTTTCTGCTCCGCCAGCTCGGCGCTGGTGCGTGTACGGTCCGCATTGGCCGCCATCAGCTTGGCCTCGAAAGGCGTCGCTTCCAGAGCCAGAAGCTCCTGCCCCGCTCGCACCCGCGCCCCCGGCGTTACCGCCACCGATGCCACGATACCGGACACCGGCAGGCTCAATCCTGCACGCACCGCCCAGTCCAGCGGTGCGGTGCAGGTTGCAGAGTATGCCTTGAAGCTGCAGAGCCCCAGGAGGCACAGTAGAAATGTTTTCTTCATCACGGTTTCGCGCCTGCGGTCGTTGCATTTACCGGTTTGCCGAGCAGCACGTCCAGCTGGGCCCACGCCAACGCGGTCTCGAACTCGACCTGTGCCGAGCGCCACTGCGACTCGGTAAGACGCGCCATGGATTCCCCGAGATTGGTGCGCACTTCCATTTCGTACAGACCGCGTGCAAGGTCTACCGCGCGGTCGCGGTATTCCTCTCGCACCGCCGCGGTTTGTCGCTGCACCTGCAACACCTCCAAGTGCTTCAATACCCCCAACAACTGTTCGCGCAAATCCAGCTCGGCCTTGCGCAACAGCGCCCGGCTCGTCTGCACCCCGGCGCGGGACTGCGCCACCGCCGCGCGCACCTCACCGCCCTGATAAAGCGGAAAGCGCAACTGTAGCCCCAGACGCGCAGTCTCCCGCGAGCCGATCTCTCTTTCCAGGTACTGCGCCCCGGCCTCGGCCGCGAGCACGGGCCGGCGCAGGGCCTCTTCGGCCCGCGCGGTATTCTCCGCCGCTTGCACACGGGCGCGCAATACCTGCAGCGACGGGTTGTCGGTCAACGCCCGGTTGACGGTCGCGTCGAACTCGGGCACTTCCCGAGCCGCGAGCCGCAACTGCGGTCGCTCCAGGTCCTCAGGTAATTGCTGCGGCCGGTTCAGACTCAACGCCAGCAGTGCGCGGGTATGGCGCCGCTGCGCCAGGCTTTCCGTGCGCGTGTCCAGGGCCTCGCGGTACGCCGTTTCCAGCGCCGACTGTTCGACGTCCGAGACCATGCCCAGCTCCGCACGCTGCCGCGCCTTGTCGAACGTCACGTACCGCAGCGCCAACTCTTCGTCGTCCGCGAGATATTTCAAATCGGCGAGTATGACGTCAAAAAAACGCGCCATGACGTCGAGTTGCCGGCGCTGGCGAAGATCGATGAACGCGGTTTCCCCGGCACGAAATTCCGCTTCTGCGGATTCATACAGGGCGCGTGTGCGACCGAAGTCGTACAGCTTTCTGTAAAGAGAGAAGCGCACACGGCTGTCGTTGACGAGGTCGTGACCCGCTCCGGCGGCCGGATCGACCCAGCGAGGAATCACGTTGAGGTAGGCGTGCACGCCGTAGGACGCCTTAACCGCGTCGAGATCCGCGCGCAGCGACGCTACGCGTGCGGCCTGCACGTCCACATCGGGATGGGACTCCTCGGCTAACGCGAGCACGGCCTTCAGGGTCAGCGGATTGGGAATGACTTGCTGGGATGCGACCGAATCGTCCGCTATGGCGACGCCGGCGTGGGTGACCGCAACGAGTAAGAGCACGCAGACAATGGGGCGGCCGATTACGTATCCCTGAAGTTCCACCGGTTGCCCAGCGTTGTTACGATTTGTCGTCGCCGCGAACGCGCCTGTCGCGCTTGAATCTGGTGAACTTCGTCGACCGATAATGGTCGTCGACCACGAACTCGCCCAGCCAGCGGAACTCCTGGGCGTCCCGCGTGGCGCCGGTATAGCGCATCATCAGTTCGCCGTTAACATCAAAGAACGCAAACACGGGTGTCGCGCGCACGCGATTGTACTTCAATGCAAAATCCTTTTCCGCGACTTCGCTTCCGGAAAAATCGGCAATGGAAGTATCTCCCTCGGTATCGACGGTAAGGATGCGGAAATGGGCGCGGAAATAGTCCTGAATCGATGCCCGATTGAACACCATGGCCTTCATTTTCTTGCACCACGGACAATCGTCGGTCTCGAACATGACAAGAATCCCTTTCTTATTTTCGCTTCGCGCGAGGGAAAGCTCTTCCTGCAGATCGCCGAAACTCTGATGGAAGAAATGTTCGGCCGGATCCCGCAGTGAATCCGACATGGCTACGAGCGGCAAGAATCCCAGCCAAACCCAGAACCACTTCACGATTCGTGTCATTGCTTACCCTTTACCGGTCTGGTCTCCGCGCATGGACGGATTGTGGCGCGAATGCCGGTCGCACGCAATCCGAGGCAGGCCCTCCCCCATGTCGGTCCGCCGCTCCACACCGGCCTCAATGAGAAAAGGCCCCGCTGACGGGGCCCTTTTTCCAACAAGCGTTGCGGTGCGCGCCGGTTTACCTTCTTGCCATCGCCGCGGATAAATACGCCGTATCGGTGTCTTCGATCGGACCGAGACTCCAGGCCCCGCGCGTCTTGGCGTGTTGTATCGCGGCCTCTATGGCGGCTGCGGATGCGTCGCGGTCAATGGTCAGTTTTTGCCCCGGGTAGATAAGATCGGCGTCTTGGATCTGGTCCTTGTTGGCCTTGAATATCAGGGGCCATTTGAAGGGATTGCCGTAGATCTGGGGCTTCTCGGAGATGCACCACAGACAATCGCCGGGGACCACGGTGTAGAGGTCGTCCGCCATCGCTGCGGGAGCCGCCGGACTCGGGCGCTTGGCCTCGGCCGCCGCCGCGGGCGCCGGCGCCGCCGCCTGTCCGGCCCGCTTCGCGCTGGCGCATCCGCTGGCAACCACCGCCACGGCCAGACCGATTCCCAATATTTTTATGCCTTGCTTGAAGGAGGTCATTCTTGCATTCTCCCCGCGGGTTAATTTTGGTTCTTCAAACTGCGCAATTGTACGCTAGGATCCTCGATCAGACCATAGCATTGGTGTTTCTAATTGTGTCAAACTACCATCCCGGTTTACGAGTGTCAACAAACCGGGCGCCGTCTTCCTCACTCGGAAAAGTCCTATGAGCGTAACCCTTTATCACAATCCGCGTTGCTCCAAATCCCGCCAGGCGTTGGCGCTGTTGAAGGAAAAAAACGTCGAGGTGCGGATAGTCGAATATCTCAAGACGCCCCCAACCGCGAAGCAACTGGACCACATCCTGAAACTCTTGCATCTTGAACCTAGGGAGCTCATGCGAACCAACGAAAGGGAATTCCGCGCATCGAAACTGGACGACCCGTCGCTGTCCCGGGACACGCTGATCGAGGCCATGACGGCGCACCCCGTACTCATGCAACGCCCCATCGTCGTTGTCGATGACCGCCGAGCCGCTGTTGGACGGCCGCCCGAAGCGGTGCTGGATGTGCTGTAGCGGATGTCGGAGATTCTGATTCTGTACTACAGCCGCTTCGGCGCAGTGAAACAAATGGCTAATCTGGTGGCGCGCGGCGCGGAGCAGGTCAAAGGCATCCAGACCTGCGTGCGCACCGTCCCGTCCGTGTCCACGGTCGTCGAGACCGCCGAAGACAGCATACCCAGTCACGGCGATCCCTATGTGCGCCTGGAGGATCTGGAACGCTGCAGCGGGCTTGCACTAGGCAGCCCGACGCGGTTCGGCAACATGGCGGCGCCGCTGAAGTATTTTCTGGACACCACCGGTAGTCTATGGTTGTCGGCGTCGTTGAAGGACAAACCTGCGGCTGTATTCACTTCTTCTTCTTCGATACACGGGGGACAGGAAACGACGCTGCTGACCATGATGCTGCCGTTGCTTCATCACGGCATGATGGTACTCGGTCTCCCGTACACCGAAGCTGCGCTCAAACGCACCACGACCGGCGGAACGCCTTACGGCGCGAGTCATGTCGCCGGCGCGGACAGCGATCGACCGATCAGCGACGATGAACGAGTGCTCTGTATTGCTCTTGGCAAACGCCTGGCGACTTTTTCCATGGCGCTTGCCCACGCCCGCGCTTGAGAACGCGTTAACGCCCTTCCAACTCCTGCAGAAAGGGAATGGTGACGCGGCGTTTTTCACTCAAAGAGGCGCCGTCAATACGTTCCAGCAGCGAGAACAAGGCATGTGTGTCGCGGGGATATCGGCGTAAAACGTACTCGAGCACATCGTCGCTCAACACTATTCCTCGACTCAACGCACGGGTCTTGAGGACTTCTCGCTTCTGCACCTCGTTGAGCGGCGTCACGCGATAAGCGGTCCCGCTCAGCAACCTGCTCGCCAGGTCCGGCAACTCGACGCCGAGATGCGCGACGGAGTGCGCGGCTGCGGTAAGCAGGCGCCCGCCCTCCGCCTGGATGCGCTCGTACAGCTGCAGCAGTCGGCGTTCGCTCTCGGTCTGCCCGGCGACGGCGTCGAGGTCATCCAAACACACCAAGCCGCGCCCGTCGATGTGCGTCAGCATAGACTCGCCGATATCCGTTTCGTCCGCGGAAACGTATAGGCCCCCCAATCGATGCTCCCGTGCCAGTCGCAAGGTCGCGTAAAGAAGGTGAGTCTTGCCGCATCCGAAATCACCAAAAAGGTGTAGCAGGCGTGAACCCCCCTCCGCGTCGGCGGAGAAGTCGTGCAGTGTTGAAATCAACTCCCGGTTGGTCCCGGTATGGAAGTTCTCGAACGATGCGGCGTCCGGCAACGAAACCGGAAGTGAAAGTTGATGGGGGCGTCGAGGGATCAATCCGTGCCCTGCGCTTCGGGCTTATCCGCCATGCCGCTCTGCTTTCCGAAAGCCCATACCCATACGTAGTGGGCGCCGCTGACCACCGTGGTGGCAAAAACACTCGCAATCAGCAGATTGCTCAGATTCGGCACGTCCAACCAACGCGCTTGCTCGGCCAGGATCACCGACACCAGACTGATCTGCATTACCGTGTTGAGCTTGCTCACGAAGCTGGGCTGCATGGCGACGTTACCGTTCAAGGTCACCAGAACCAGGTATCCGCCAATAATAAGGACGTCGCGGAACACCACGGTCACCAACAGCCACAGCGGAATGATGCCCAGGATCGTGAGCATGACGAACGCGGTGACGAGGAGCGCCTTGTCCGCCACCGGATCGAGGATCGCTCCGAGACGGGTCTCGAAATGGTAGCGCTTGGCGATGTAGCCGTCCAAGCCGTCGGATACCCCCGCCAGGATGAACAAGATCAGCGCCAGGTCGAAGGCCTGATCTTCCAGCAACACGATCAGCACCGGCGCCGCTGCCGCACGCAGTAATGTGAGCAGATTGGGAATGAAGGACATGGCGCTCGCGCGAGGTAACGGATCGAAGGATTATCGTCAGCTGATCCGGCAATATACCCTATCGAGGAACGGATGCGAATCGTCGCCGATGACCGAGGTCACAATCACCGGCATAATCCTTTAGAATCGTCCGCAGATCCATCGAAACCAGGAGCCGCGCTCTGAGCCAGTCCCGATCCAGATTGACCTATCGCGACGCCGGCGTTGATATCGACGCCGGAGACGATTTTGTCGAATCGATCAAACCTCTTGCCGCGAGCACGGAGCGGGAGGGTTGCCGGAGCGGGATTGGAGGTTTCGGCGCGCTGTTCGAGATCCCCAAGCGCTTTCGCCAGCCGCTTCTGGTTGCGGCCACCGACGGCGTGGGCACGAAACTGAAGCTCGCATTCCGCTGCCGGCGGCACGGCAGCATTGGCGTCGACCTCGTGGCGATGTGTGCCAACGACGTCGTAGTGCAGGGCGCTGAACCGCTTTTCTTTTTGGATTATTTCGCCACCGGGCGGCTGCAGCCGGATACCGCCCGGCGCGTGGTCGCAGGCATCGCCGAAGGTTGCCGACAGGCCGGAGCGGCGCTCATAGGCGGAGAGACCGCGGAGATGCCGGGAATGTACGCGGAGGACGAATACGATCTGGCGGGATTCTGCGTCGGCGCCGTGGAACAAGATCGCGCTGTGACCGGTGAAACCGTGGCCGTCGGCGACGCCCTCATCGGGCTGGCCTCGTCGGGTCCCCACGCGAACGGTTATTCGCTCATCCGGCGAGTCATAGACGATCACGAAATCGACCTGTCGGACGAATTGAACGGAGCCCCTCTGGCGGACCAGCTCCTCGCCCCGACGCGCATCTACGTCAAACCGCTGCTGGCTTTGCTCGCGGACGTCGATGTCCACGCGCTGGCCCATATCACGGGCGGAGGTCTGCCCGGAAACCTTCGGCGTGTGCTGCCCCGGGGTCGTCGCGCGCGGGTGGATGGCGAATCTTGGTCTTGGCCACCGATCTTCGACTGGTTGCGGCGCACCGCAGACATCGCCGTCGATGAGATGTACCGAACTTTCAACTGCGGATTGGGTATGATCGTCGTGGTGGGTCAGCGTGATTGCGAGCACGCCATGAAACTGTTGCGTCGCCACGGCGAACAGCCGTCGCTGATCGGCCGCGTCGAGGCAACCGATGGTGACCCCGAAGTCGCGATCGAAAAAATCGAGCCCCGGACATGACGATTTCCGTGGTGGTTTTGATCTCGGGGCGCGGAAGCAATCTGCAGAGCATTATCGACGCAGTGCTCAGGGACGCGCTTCCGGCGAGGATTATCGCCGTGGTGAGCAACCAGGCCGATGCCTTGGGACTGGAACGCGCCCGGCGGGCGGGGATCGCCACCCGCGTCCTCAACCACAAGGATTTCCCCGATCGCGGCGCCTACGACAGGGCCCTGCGTGACCTGGTTGACGAGTACGCGCCGGACCTGATCGTGCTCGCAGGTTTCATGCGTGTGCTGGGGCCGGATTTCGTTGATCATTTCGACGGCCACATCATGAACATTCATCCGTCGTTGCTGCCGAAATACCGCGGCTTGAACACCCATGCGCGGGCGCTAGCCGATGGCGCCACCGAGCACGGTGCGAGCGTGCATTTCGTCACCAGGGATCTCGACGCCGGACCGGTGGTCATTCAGGCCACGGTACCGGTGCAGGACCACGATACGCCCGATGCGCTTGCCCATCGAGTGTTGCAGCAGGAACACCGCATCTTGCCGCAGGCGATTACGTGGTTCGCAGAAAACCGCCTCACTATTTCCGGCAACCGTGTGCTGCTCGACGGTGAGAACAGCCCCCTGCAGGGCCTGCGCCTCCCTACTGAGCACTAGGAGCTGGGCATGTCCGCCGCGTATACTGTCCCCGTGGTGAGATCGATCTTGACGTTTCTGCTGCTCGCGATCGCGGTTCCGCTGCGCGGCGATCTATTGCCCAATGAGCTCACGTTGCACTATAAAGTAAGTCTCGGAAGCGCGGAACTCGGCAGCCTTTCCACCAAGCTGCGCCGGCAAGGGGAAACCTACGAAGTGGATTCCCGCACCCGGGCCGAAGGCGTGGCGTCAATATTGTTGGGGGGCGACATCCGCGAGAACTGCACTTTCTCGGTTCGATCCGAACGTATTCGCACGCTCAAGTATCAAGTGACCCGCGAGGGCCGAAAGGGCTTCCGGCACGATGTGGACTTCGACTGGGAGGCGGGCACGCTCCGATTCAGCAACGGCGAGATCCGCCGACTGCCGGATGGTTATACCCTGGACAACTGCAGCGTCCCGTTTGCCTTCATGGTCGGCACGCCCAACACGTTTGCAAACGGGATGATGAATATCGTCGGAGGACAGCGCATACGTCAATTCACGAATGCCAGTGTTACCGAAGAACGCCTCTCTACTCCGATCGGCGTATTGGACAGCATCCGTATCGAGCAGCGACGCTACGACAAGCCTGAACGCACCTTTACCGTGTGGGTGGCGCCATCCAGGGGAAACCTCCCCGTAAAGATCGTCGAAAGGCGGCCGTCCCGCGTTACCACCATGCTACTGACCTCGGTCAGCGGCCTTTGACTCGCCCCCGGCGGGGCGGATATCGAACACCAGGTCCTCGTCGTCGGCGGTGACGTGCACGTTGCCGCCTTTCGTCAGGGCGCCGAATAGCAGCTCATCCGCCAGGGCTCGCTTGATTTTGTCTTGAATCAGACGCTCCATCGGACGCGCCCCCAGGGAGGGATCGTGTCCGTGCGTCGCCAGCCACGCACGTGCTTTTTCGTCGACGTCAATGTGCACGTGCTTCTCGCCGAGCTGTTGTTCCACCAGCAGGATGAATTTATTGACGACGTGGCCGATGGTGTCCGCGTCCAGGGCCTTGAAACGAATTATCGCATCCAGACGATTGCGAAACTCGGGCGTGAACAGGCGCTTGATCTCTTCCGCGTCGTCGGTGGAATGATCCTGCTGGGTGAAGCCCATGGAACCGCGCGCCATGCGTTCAGCGCCCGCGTTGGTCGTCATGACGATGATAACGTTGCGAAAGTCTGCCTTGCGGCCGTTATTGTCCGTCAAGGTGCCGTAATCCAGGACCTGCAGCAACAGGTTGAATACGTCCTGATGGGCCTTTTCGATCTCATCCATCAGGAGCACGGCATGCGGGTGCTTGGTCACCGCGTCGGTCAACAACCCCCCCTGGTCGAAACCGACGTAGCCCGGTGGGGCGCCGATCAGGCGCGAGACGGTGTGTCGCTCCATGTACTCGGACATATCGAAGCGGATCAGCTCGATGCCCATGACATGGGCGAGCTGCCGCGTCACCTCCGTTTTACCTACCCCGGTGGGCCCGGAGAAGAGAAACGAAGCGATGGGTTTGTCGGGATTCCCCAGCCCGGAGCGCGATAGCTTGATGGCCGACGCCAGCGCGTCGATGGCTTGGTCCTGCCCGAACACCACCATCTTCAGGTCGCGCTCCAGGGTTTTCAGTGCATCGACGTCGGACACCGACACGGTTTTCGGTGGGATGCGGGCGATCTTGGAAACTATCTCTTCGACGTCGTGCACGCCGATGGTCTTTTTGCGCTTGTTGGCGGGCTTGAGTTGGATGCTGGCGCCTGCCTCGTCGATGACGTCGATAGCCTTGTCCGGCAGATGACGATCGGTGATGTAGCGCGCAGACAGCTCCGCCGCGGCGCGCAGCGCGTGATGCGTGTAACGCACCCCGTGGTGTTCTTCGAAGTGGGTCTTCAACCCCCGCAGGATCTGCACCGTCTCCTCCACCGACGGTTCGGTTATGTCGATCTTTTGAAAGCGCCGGGACAACGCGTGATCCTTCTCAAAAATCCCTCGGTATTCCTGGTAGGTGGTGGAACCGATGCAACGCAGGGCCCCGGACTGCAGCACCGGTTTCAGCAGGTTGGAGGCGTCCATGGCGCCTCCCGATGCGGCGCCGGCGCCGATCACCGTATGGATCTCATCTATGAACAGGATCGCGCGTTCCGCGCGATCGAGTTCCGCGAGCACCGCTTTCAAACGCTGCTCGAAATCGCCGCGATATTTGGTTCCCGCCAAAAGCGCGCCCATGTCGAGCGCGTAGATCGTGCTGTTTTCCAGGACTTCCGGCACCTCGCCGTCCACGATCTTCTTCGCCAGACCTTCGGCGATTGCCGTCTTGCCGACTCCAGCCTCGCCGACGTACAGCGGATTGTTCTTTCGGCGCCGGCTAAGGATCTGGATCGTGCGCTCTATCTCACGCTCGCGGCCGATCAACGGGTCGATTCGGCCCTGGCGGGCCTGCTCGTTGAGATTGATCGCATACACCTCGAGCGGGCTCTGCGGGGCGCCCTCTTCCGCCGCCTCCTCCAATTCATCCGGCGCCGGTAATCCGCCGCCCGACTCGCTTACCTTGGAGATGCCGTGGGCGATGTAATTGACGACGTCGAAGCGCGTAATGTCCTGCTTATGCAGGAAATAGACGGCGTGGGAATCCTTTTCCGCAAAGATCGCCACCAGCACGTTCGCCCCGGTGACTTCTTTCTTTCCGGCACTCTGCACGTGCAGCACGGCGCGCTGGATCACGCGCTGGAATCCCAGGCTCGGCTGCGTATCGGTATCGTCGCCCGGAGACAGACTCGGGACGTTTTCGATGAGAAACGACTCGAGGTCGTTACGCAGCACGTCGATGTCGCCGCCGCAAGCGCGCAGCACTCTTGTGGCGGAACCGTTGTCCAGCAGCGCGGCGAGCATATGCTCGACGGTAATGATCTCATGTCGCGCTTCGCGCGCACGCTGTATGGCGTAATTTAAAGATGTCTCCAACTCTTGGGATAACATGTTTGCTATTCCGGCTCCATCGTGCACTGCAACGGATGCTGATGGTCGCGTGCGAAAGTCAAAACCTGTTGCACTTTTGTCTCGGCGATGTCGTGCGGGTAGAGCCCGCACACACCGGTACCCCGCTGATGCACGTGCAGCATTATCTGCACCGCCTGCTCCCGTGGCTTTGCAAAGAACTTTTCGAGCACGATCACCACGAACTCCATCGGTGTATAGTCATCGTTCAAAAGCAAGACTCTATACAACCGAGGTTTCTTCAGTTTCGGCTTGGACTCCTGGATCGCCAGGCCACCGTCCTCATCCGACCGAAAGCGATGATCACTCATGACTTGCCGACCGATACTCCGTGTTCCACCAATACCCCACAATACTAACTCTCATTCTGCGGCTCTGTAAGCAAATTTCAACCCCGCGGCGGACGCCGATTTCGATGCGACGCAACAAATATACAGCACAGTTTTGACCGCCAAAATCCGATTTTGTCTTGACCCCGACCAAAAATCCGGGAAAACTCCGTGTTGGTTGTTCGGCAACATCCGGTGCAACCGTCGTTTTTTCAATAAATATAGCCGGTTACCGGTATACAGACGCCAAAGGGGAAGAGGTATGTCAAGGGGAACAGTAAAGTGGTTCAACGCCGCGAAGGGCTATGGGTTCATATCCCCATCGGACGGCGGCGACGATGTGTTCGCGCACTACAGCGCCATCGAGATGGACGGATACAAGACCCTCACGGAAGGCCAGGAAGTAGAATACGAAGTCGAACAGGGGCCCAAAGGTCCGAAGGCCTCGGTCATACGTTCGGCGCCCTGAGCGCACCAGCCAAACGGTTTTTGAACCCGGCGCTTCGCCGGGTTTTTTGTCGCGACTCAAGACCTCCCGCGCACCTGCGGGGCGGACGCGATGCCGGTGCGGCATCGTACCGGCGGCCCGCAGAATCGGCCTCGGCGACGGCCGCCCTCAGCGAGGGCCGACGCACGGGTTACGATTTTCTCGTCGCTGTGCGGGATCCTCGCTGCCGTGTCCGGGCTGCTGTGGGCGAAAACGCAAGCAAATCATAATTGAATCCGGATAGGGGGACGCCTCGCGACGCCGCCCCTCCGACACCACCGGGCATACGGGTCCGTACCACGGCGGTTCGCTAAAGTTAAATGCTCACGCGCGGATCCAAGCGCGGAAGC
>CAMYIN010000063.1 GCA_947258495.1 uncultured Gammaproteobacteria bacterium | reverse complement strand
ATGCAGGGATGGACCGATCCGATCTGTCTGCCGGCCGCGCCGATCCGGACGCCAATCACCGAGGTCGTCTATCTCGACGAGAACGATGTCGAGCAAACTGTCGATGCCGCTGATTACACATTCCAGCGGACCGAGGAGGGCGGCAACATCGTTTTCGATGACGACTATTCGCTGCCGACACTGTCGACGCTGCCGGATCGCGTGACCGTGCGATTCCAGGCCGGGCATGACGATCCCTGGGCCAGCGGCGCCGGCGGCGATCCGGAAACCGCGCCCGATCCGCGCGATGGCCAAATGATCGCCTTGCTGGCGGCCAATTGGTTCATGCATCGCGAGCCGCTTGTTGCCGAAATCGTCCGGCGCGTGCCGTATGGCCTTGAGGATTTGATCGCCGACCGGAGAATCTACCGATGATCGATCCGCGGGCTTATGTCGACGATTGGGCGCGTGTCGACAACACGGTCACAATTGGGGCCGGAGCAAAAATCTGGCAATTCGCAACCATTGTCCGCGGCGCAAAAATTGGCAGGGATACCTCTGTCGCTCCCGGCGCATGCATCGATGGATCCCACATCGGAGATTGTTGCAGCATTGGCCACAACGTCGCGATGGGGCCGGGTTTCCGGATCGGTGACGGCTGTTTTATCGGCCCAACGTGTGTTCTTTTCAACGATGCTTGGCCGCGCGCTCACCAGATCGGATTCGATTATGAAGGCTTGTTCGACGGCAGGATCGTCTGCGTCGTCATGGAGGATGGGTCGAGCCTCGGCGCTGGCGCAAAAGTGCTGCCAGGCATCACCATCGGCAAGAAAGCGATGGTCGCGGCGAATGCCGTCGTCAAGAAAGACGTTCCGGCAAACCATCTTTACACGGTCGATCATCGCATAAGGCCGTTCACAAAAGAGCCAGGGCGGATGCGGTCAGTATGAACCACAAATTGCGCGCCGAAGCGATCTTGCGTCGCGTCCAGCCGGGGCAGACTGTCGTCGAGGTCGGCGTCTTTCGGATCGACCATCAATTGAACGATGCCGTCGCGGTCGCGCAGGTCGATGAAACGCAGCCCGCCGAGTTTTCGCGCGCGCGCCACCCAACCCATCAAACGCACGGTAGTACCGGCATCGTCGGCGCTGAGGTCGCCACATGTGTGCGAGCGCGAGAATGGCAACCAGTATGTCGAACTCACGTCTCGTTCCCCTCCTTGCGCCGCTCGGCTTCGAGGTATACCGCCAGCGCTTCGTCGCTGACATCTTCGTCCCGGCGCAGCGCAAGATTCCGAACCGTCAGGCGCCCCGCAGACGCGCTGTCCGCGACGATCGCGTAGCGCGCGTGCTTCTTCTCTGCGGCCTGCAGCTGTTTCTTCTTCGACCGTCCCGACAAATCGATTTCCGTGTTTCCCAGCGCGCGCAGAACGCCGGCGGCACGTAGCGCCCGTGGCGCAGCGCCTTCGTCTGCGCACACAACATAGTAGGTAACGCCGCCAGTCGCTCGCGCTTTTTCCCGTTCGTGGGGCAGTGCGGCGATCAGTCTCTCGAGACCCACGCTGAACCCGATCGCGGGCGTGGACGGCCCACCACACTCCTCGACCAGCGCGTCATAGCGACCACCGCCGCAAAGGGCACTCTGCGCACCGCGCTCACCGTGGTACACCTCGAACACCGTCCTTGTGTAGTAATCCAGGCCTCTTACCAGGTGGGGATCGCTCGTGTACGCGACGCCGGTTTCGTCCAGCAGGGCGCACACACGTGCAAAATGCTCGCTATCCTCGTCGACGAGATGATCGGAGATAACGGGGAGAGATTGCTTGAGCTTGTCGCCATAGTCCTTCGAATCGAAAATGCGCATCGGATTATTTGTGTAGCGTTCCAGTGCATCGGTACCAATGTCATCGCCGTGATCGCGGATCGCCTCCAGAAGCAACTTTCTATAGGGCCGGCGCGACACCTCGCTGCCGACCGAGTTGAGCCGGATGTCGATGCTCTTGAAACCGACGCGTTCCATTGCCTCGATGACGACCTGTATCATCTCCACGTCCAACGCGGGATTCGCGCTACCGATTGCCTCGGCGCCGACCTGGTGGAACTGCCGGTAGCGACCCGCCTGCGGGCGATCGTAGCGGAACATCGGGCCGAAATAGCAGAGTCGCTGAATACCACCCCACCGGTGCATTCCCGCCTCGAGGTAGGCTCGGATCACCGAGGCGGTGTTCTCCGGGCGCAGTGTCACCGAGCGACCGCCGCGATCCTCGAAGGTGTACATCTCCTTGCTGACAATGTCCGACTCCTCCCCCACAGCGCGAACGAAGAGATCGGTCGGTTCGATGATCGGCGTGCGGATACCCTGATATCCGAATCGGTCGAACGTCTCCTGAAAAGCGGATTCGACAACCCGCCAGGTCTCGATTTCCGGCGGCACGATGTCCTGGGTTCCCCGCAGCCGTGAGTACTTCACGCGGCGTCACCTCCGGAACGTTTGTGCGCCCGCGCCCAGCGATCCGACACGACGATCGCCAGCGCCACGCCAACCACGACCCCGATGCTGTCGGCGGTCCAGTCGTAGACGTCGGTCAATCGCCCGGGGATGAAACTCTGCAGGATCTCGTCCATTGCCGCCAATGTGGTCCCTATGGCAAACAGAATCCAGAAGATCGTGAATTTCGATCTCTTCAGAAGCCAGCCAATACCGGTGTAGAGTAGCACACCGAGGACGAAATACTCGACGGCGTGGACCGCTTTGTCTTTGAGCCGAAAATCAGGCCCCAGCGGTGTCAGGTACGGGCGTGACGACAGAAAGAAGATGAGAAGCACATAGAGGATGAGTAGCAGCACCCGCAGCCGTGTCATAGGTCGCCCGCCAGGCCGGTATACGGCGTTGTCGTTGGTGAATCGGTCTGCAGTTACAGTGGGAGGTCTACTTGTCCCCAAAGCGTTTGAAAACACCCATCACCGCTTCGGAACCAGCAGCTGTTCGCAGATCGTCGCGAAAGTCATCGTGGTTCAGCAGCCGCGAAATCTTCGCCAGAACCTTGATGTGATCGCGCCGGCTTTCCTTGGGTCCGAGGATAATAAAGAACAGGGTCACTTCTCGCCCGTCCAGGGCCTCGAAGTCGACGCCTTCGCCCGCGCGGTAGAAACCTGCAACCAGCCGATCCACCCCATCCGTGTACGCGTGTGGTATCGCAACCCCGTTGCCAATACCGGTACTCATTACGTTCTCCCGCTCGATGACGTCACGCGTCGCGAGCTCGAGGTCACGAATGAACCCCTTTCCGTCCAGGTCCCGGAGGATCGACGTCAGAACATCGTTCTTGGAGCCCGGTGGAAGATCCGTGACCACGTTGTTCTCATCAAATAGCTCTGATAATTTCATTCTCGCTTCCTTCGCATCCGCCCCATCGCCGCGGCGGACTTTGATGACAGAACATAGGGATTGCCCAAAAGCAAGTCAAGCCATTTGCCGGTTCAGCGCCTGCCTTCAACGAAGCCAGCGATCTCGTCGAGCCGCTCGAGTGCCCGGTGGTCGACGGCGACCAGGCGGGGCTCGCCCGACGGGGATGATGCCAGATGCGACCACGCACCGCGCGCCGGCTCGCCGCCGACATCCCCGTCCCGCGAGCAGAGGAGCATTTCCGGCAACGGGGGCTGGCGCAGAACGATACTGACCTCACCGGGGAGAATGCGGCGCCGCAACAACATCTCGTCGAGGACGTGTTGTGCAACGGCCCCGTATCCATAGTTGCCCTCCGCCACCAGGTAGACG
>CAMYIN010000062.1 GCA_947258495.1 uncultured Gammaproteobacteria bacterium | reverse complement strand
GGACCATGAACATCGACGTGTACAACGAGCCCCTCTCGCAGGACGCTTCCGGCAACGACGTATATCTCCGCGATATCTGGCCGTCACGCGGGGAGATCAACGAGGCCGTAGGCGGCACCATCACCCGGGAAATGTTTCAATCGAAGTACGCCAACGTGCTCGAGGGCGACAAGCGCTGGCGCAATATCGATACCCCGGAATCGAGTCTCTATACCTGGAGTTCCGAATCCACCTACATCCGCAAGGCACCGTATTTCGAGGGCATGAGCCGGCAACCGCAGGGAATACCGGAAATCAGGGGTGCGAGGGTGCTGGCCAGACTGGGAAACAGTATTACCACGGATCACATCTCCCCCGCTGGAGCCATCAAGGCCGACTCGCCGGCGGGCCAATACCTGATCGAGCGCGGAGTAAAGCCGGCCGACTTCAACTCCTACGGATCGCGGCGGGGCAATCACGAGGTCATGGTGCGCGGGACCTTTGCTAACATTCGCCTGCGCAACGAGCTTGCGCCGGGGACGGAAGGCGGCTGGACGAGCTTCCAACCCAGCGGAGAAGTGATGACGATCTATGACGCGGCGATGCGCTACCAGGAATCGAATACACCGTTGCTGGTCATCGCAGGCACGGAATACGGAACGGGTTCGTCCCGCGACTGGGCCGCGAAAGGATCACGGTTGTTGGGCATTCGGGCGGTGATTGTGGAGTCCTACGAGCGCATTCACCGTTCGAATCTGATCGGCATGGGCGTGTTGCCTCTGCAGTTCAAGCCGGGCGACAACCGCGACAGCCTCGGACTCACCGGGAAGGAGATCTACGACATCGAGGGATTGGTGCTGGGCGCGGACGAGGTCACGGTAGCGGTCACCTCGGACGACGGCGAACGGCGCCGGTTCACGGCCCGGGTGCGCATAGACACCCCCAAAGAGTGGGACTACTACGTGCACGGCGGAATCCTGCATTTTGTCCTGCGGCAGCTGATCTCCGACAGCCAGCGTGCGGCGTAGACGAAAGCCGCGCGGACCCTGACGCCGAATTGCGCCGGATCAGGGTGTAGGTGGCGGACTACCTATAATTCGTCCGGCGCGTACGCATGGATGCTGAGAGCGTGGATGTCGGTCTGCATCAGACTGTCTAGCGCGTCGTAGACCATGCGGTGCCGCTGCAAGGGCGCGAGACCCGCAAAGCGGTCACACACCACCGTAATCGCAAAGTGGCCCTTGCCGCTCGCGGCGCCGGCATGGCCGGCGTGGAGATGGCTCTCATCGACCACATCGAGCGCTTCGGGCTCGAGCGCCGAGTTGAGCAGTTCTGCAATCATCGCCACCCGCTCCTGGGTCATCCAAACACCTTTTTGAAGGGCTTGACGCGAACCTCGTCGTATACGCCAACGCGGACGTAGGGGTCGTCCTGCGCCCAGCGTTGGGCCGCGTCCAGGGACGGAAACTCGGCGATGATGACGCTGCCGGTAAAGCCGACCTCGCCGGGATCGTCGCTGTCGAGCGCCGGGCAGGGTCCGGCGGTGAGCAAGCGGCCCTCGTTCTGCAACGCCAGCAGCCGATCGATGTGCTCGGGACGCGCTTTGGCGCGCAACTCGAGACAGTCTGGACGATCCGTGGCGTAAATGACGTACAGCAAAACTTACTGCGTTTCCTTGGCCTTTATGTCCTTGGATACGAACAACATCAGGAGAAAAATGAAGATAAAAGTGAGTATCAGGGTGCCGAAGACCTTGAAATTGACCCAGTGTTCCCGTTGCACGTCGGGGTCCAGGTCCGTGCCGTAATAGAAGGCCACGTACAGATTGAGAAAGCCCATGGCCAAGGTAAAAACGGCAAAACTCAGATTCATGAAGCGCCATTTATCGGCAGGTAGTTCAATCTGGTTGCCCATCACGTACTCAATCGCGGTCTTGCGACCTAAAAATTGCGTCGCGAACAGGACCGCAGCAAAACACCAATACACGACCGTAGGTTTCCAACGAATGAAGGCGTCGTCTTTGAGTAAGATCGTGGCGCCGCCTAGTACGACGATGGCGCCCAGCGTGATCCAGTGCATGGTCTCAATCTTGTGGCGGGCAAACTTGAGCCAACTGACTTGAATCAACGAGGCGACAATTGCGGCGCCGGTGGCGACGTATATGTCGAACAGCTTGAAGACGGTGAAAAAGACAAGAAGAGGAAACAGGTCGAATAGCAATTTCATGGTTCGATAAACTTCTTCAATGCATGACCTGAGGACAGCACAGGTCGTGATAGCTTTTGATGATCTTCCTCACGCGCTCGGGATAATCGACTTTATCAATCTGATTCATTCCTTCCGTAAAAAATGCCGGCGCTTCTTCGGGAAGCGCGTCCACGAATTCGTCGAACACACGCACCATGCGATTCGTCTCGTGGGTGCGTGTAGCCACGATGGCGCGATTTACGTGCAACACGCGCCATGGTCTACCCGGATTGGTTTTTTCCAGATCCCGTTTGATAGGAGCCGCCATCGCGTTGATGGCGTCGGTCATGAACTCTTCCAACTGTTTCAGTTCCTCGATGTCGCGTGTGGTATTGGCCACTACGGCGAGGGCGTCGACGACAATTTCCGGCGTACGCAGTTCGCCGTGATGCCGGATTACCCAATGCGCCACATCCACCGCCACCAACTGGAGTTCGTAGCGTGCATACTCCGCTCCCAACTGGGCCGCCCAAGCGGTGAGGTCGCTCAACAGTTGCAGTCCATAGTCGCCGACCTGCGTGATATCGTCGTCAATGACAGCGCCCCTGTCGCCGCAATCGCGGTCGATACGCGCAGCCAAGCTGAAAAAGCGCTCGATCCCTTCAGAGAGCTGTGACGGCGTTACCTGGTCGGTTGCAAGCGGGGCGCGCGCCGTGTAGTTTTCTACAACCTCGGCCGACGCTTGCCGGTGACGCGTACGTGCCTCGCACAGGTCGGTCGATGAAAACGGCACCATGGCACCACCCAGAAGTAAACCCGATTATGATACTTGATATGGTATCGTGTTCGCCAGCGATGTAACTACCCGTAACACCTATTTGCACTATGTTGACCGACGATGCGCGCCCCAATTCGTCCCGAGCGGAACGCAGACAAGCGGGCGGCGACACGCCCGGTTATGTGGTCGTCGAGGGGCCCATCGGCATCGGCAAGACCAGCCTCGCACGTAAGTTGGCGAAATCCTTCCAGTGTCAACTCGTTCTTGAGGAGCCCGAAGCAAATCCGTTTCTCGAGCGTTTCTACCAGTCACGCAAGCACTACGCCTTGCCAACGCAGCTGTATTTCCTGTTTCAACGGGCGCGCCAGTTGCAGGACCTCAAGCAGACCGATTTGTTCAGTCCGACGCGGGTCGCTGATTTTTTGCTGGAAAAAGACACCCTGTTTGCCAAGGTCACCCTCGACGACGACGAGCATAGACTGTATCAGCAGGTCTACGAACAACTTTCCCTGGATGTCCCGCGTCCCGATCTGGTCATCTATTTGCAGGCTCCGGTTGAAGTGTTGATGGAGCGAATTCGGAAACGCGGCGTTGCCTACGAACGTGGTATGGATCAGGAGTACCTGCAACGGATCGTTGACTCTTACACTGCTTTTTTCTACCGCTACGATGCCGCGCCGTTGTTGATCGTCAACGCCTCTGAAATCAATTTCGTCGATCACGACGAAGATTTCCGTACCCTGCTGGAGCAGGTCCGTAAAACGCGAAGCGGGCGGCATTTCTTCAATCCTTTGTCCGTAGCCCGTCCATGATCGTCGTCCGCGAAATCGGCGCGTTACGCGAGAACGTCCATGAACGGCGGAGCGTTGACAGGCAGAAAGTCGCTTTCGTACCTACCATGGGCAATCTCCACGCCGGACATCTGGCGCTGGTGCGCACTGCGCGGGAACTGGCGCCGATCACGATCGTCAGTATTTACGTCAATCCGCTTCAGTTCGGTGCAAACGAGGATCTGGACAGTTATCCGCGGACCCTGCAGGAGGACCTGACTGAACTGGAAGCACTTGACACGGATATCGTCTTCGTCCCGGATGATGCAACCATGTATCCCCGAGGCCTGGCGGATCAAACCAAAGTTGAGGTCCCAATTCTGAGCAGCATTCTGTGCGGGGAACATCGCCCGGGTCATTTCGTCGGGGTTGCGACGATCGTCAATCGTTTGTTCAATCTGGTACAGCCGGATGTGGCGCTATTCGGGAAGAAAGATTATCAGCAGCTCACCATCATTCGCCGCATGGCTTCGGACCTCGGGATGCCTCTCGAGGTCGTCGGCGTAGATACGATTCGAGAGCCGGACGGGCTGGCAATGAGTTCTCGGAATCGATATCTCACGGCAAAGCAAAGGGCGATCGCCCCGGGTCTTTACGGCACATTGCGCGAAACCAAGGACGATTTGGAAATCCGGCACACCGATGCCACCACCGCCGAGGCCGACGGCTGTCAGAAACTGAAGGATCGGGGTTTTTCCCCGGATTATTTCAGCGTCCGCACGCGCGACGCGCTGACACATCCGGGTACCGGAGATCGCTCGCTGGTGGTTCTTGCGGCCGCACGGCTGGGAAAGGCGCGTCTCATCGACAACATCAAGGTGGACCTCGATTGATCCAGGGCTCGCTCCCGGGCGGCGGGCGGCGCAGCCCGCTCGAGTGCTCGACAACGGTACGTCGATGCGCGATGTGGACGGGTTCGAAATGGTACCGAGGGTCGGACTCGAACCGACACGGTGTTGCCACCACCAGATTTTGAGTCTGGCGCGTCTACCAGTTTCGCCACCTCGGCACGTTGCGGCGGCGCAAAGTATATAGGGCTGGTTGCGCAAGAGTAAAATATCGCAGGCGCACAAATTGGACATCAATCAGTTTGACTATCGGCTCCCCGAGCGGTTGATCGCCCAATATCCACTCGAACAGCGAACCGATAGTCGCTTGCTTTGCTTGGATGGGCGCAGCGGCGCGGTCCGCGACCGCAGTTTTACCGAACTGGGTGGAATACTCGCTGCAGGAGACTTGCTCGTGCTCAACGACACAAAAGTAATCCCCGCGAGGATCTTCGGGCACAAGCCGAGCGGTGGCAAAGTGGAGGTGCTGGTGGATCGCGCGCTCGATCGATCGCGGGTGTCCGCGCTGATTCGAGCGAGCAAAGCGCCGCGCGTCGGGACTTCCATCGAGTTTAACTGTGACGATGAGAACCTGGAAGCGATCATAGAGCGGCGCGACGGCGATTTCTACACCCTGCGATTTTCGTCGCCGGTGGGGGATGTCATGGGAAAGACGGGGCACGTGCCGTTGCCGCCCTATATTCGACGCTCCGACGGGTCGGTCGATGCGCAGCGTTATCAGACGGTTTACGCGCGCCGCCCCGGCGCGGCGGCGGCGCCGACCGCCGGCCTGCACTTCGATCACGATCTGCTGCGGACGCTGCGATCGCGGGACGTGGACATCGCGTTCTTGACCCTGCATGTAGGCGCCGGCAGTTTTCAACCCGTTCGGGCACACGACGTGCGACGACACAGCATGCACGCCGAACGCGTACAGGTGTCGCCCGCGGTCTGCGCCGCGGTATCGCGGGCGCGGGCGCGGGGCGGTCGGGTGGTGGCCGTGGGAACCACGGTGGTGCGCGCGCTGGAGACCGCGGCGCGCTCGGGCGAACTCCAGCCGGTCGTCGGTGACAGCCGATTGTTCATTTATCCGGGTCACCGTTTTCGCGGTGTCGACGCCCTGATCACGAACTTTCACCTGCCGCGTTCTACGCTTCTGATGCTGGTGTGTGCGTTCGCCGGCACGGAACACGTTCTTGCCGCCTATGCCCACGCGGTGGCGCGCGAATATCGTTTCTACAGTTACGGCGACGCGATGTTCGTGACCCCGCAGGCGGGTCCCGGCCACGGCCTGCGCCGATGAGGTTCGAAGTGGAGAATCGGGATGGGCGCGCTCGATGCGGTCGTCTGGTGCTGTCTCGCGGCAGCGTACGCACGCCGGCGTTCATGCCGGTGGGCACCGCGGCGACGGTCAAGGCGATGACGCCGGAAGAACTGCTGCAAGCGGGAGCCGAGATCGTCCTCGGAAACACCTTTCACTTGATGCTGAGACCCGGGGTCGAGGTGATTCGTCGTCACGGAGGGTTGCACGGGTTCATGCACTGGGATCAGCCCATACTCACCGATTCCGGGGGCTTCCAGGTGTGGAGCCTGGCAAAACTGCGTGAAATATCCGAACGGGGTGTGATGTTTCGCTCCCCCTTGAACGGCGACGCGGTGTTCCTGGGCCCAGAGCGGTCCATGGACGTGCAGCACCTGCTGGACGCCGATATCGCCATGGTCTTCGACGACTGCACTGCGTTCCCGGCGTCGAGGGAACAGGCCCAGGCATCGATGGAGTTGTCGCTGAGGTGGGCCGAGCGCTGCAAACGCGCTCACGGTGATCGACCCGCGGCGCTGTTCGGTATCGTCCAGGGCGGGATGTACGAAGACTTGCGCAGGCGATCGCTGCAGGGACTGCTGGAAATCGGTTTCGACGGGTACGCGCTCGGCGGCTTGTCGGTGGGGGAACCGAGGGCGCTTCTGCACGGCCTCGTGGAGGCTGTGGCGCGCGAAATGCCCGAAGAGCGGCCACGGTATTTGATGGGCGTGGGATCTCCGGAAGACATCGTCTCCGCGGTGGCAAGGGGCATGGACATGTTCGATTGCGTACTGCCGACCCGCAACGCACGAAACGGTTGGCTGTATACCGCTGAAGGCGTGGTAAAGATCCGAAACGCGCAGTACGCGGATGACACGCGGCCGCTGGACTCGAGCTGCGACTGTTACACCTGCCGGCACTATTCTCGTGCCTATTTGCACCATCTCTACCGATGCAACGAGATATTGGGCGCGCGGCTCAACAGCCTGCACAACGTGCACTACTACCAGTCGTTGATGGCCCGTATTCGGGCCTCGATCCGCGCGGGCAATTTTGCCCAGTACGCGGCAGAGTTCCTCGGCCGCGGCGTCCCGGAATCGGGGGGTGGATCCTCGTTTTCGGCGCCGAATTGACTTGCCCGCCCCATTTTCCGCTTTCGCTATGGCATAATACCGCGCCGCTCGGGCCCGCGATCACCATGCCAACGCATGATCCGTAAGTAGATCGGGTCGGTGCGCTACACTCCAAATATCAATGAAGGAAACTCGCTCATGAGCTTGCCGATATCCGATGCCTGGGCACAGTCTGCCGGCGGGGACCCCACCGGTGGTTTGCTCGGCCTGGTACCGATCATTCTGATCTTCGTGCTGTTCTATTTTCTACTTATTCGCCCGCAGCAGAAGCGTCAAAAACAGCACAAGGAGATGGTGGAGAGCTTGAAGAAAGGTGACGAAGTGGTCACCGCCGGCGGGACGCTGGGGAAAATCACCGATGTCGGGGACAACTTCATCACCCTGGAAATCGCGAATGGGATCTCGGTCAAGGTGCAGCGTCACGCGGTGCAGACCATGATGCCGAAAGGTACGATCAAGGAAGCCTGAGATCCTCCCATGAATCAGTATCCGTTGTGGAAATACCTGCTCATCCTCGCGGTGATCCTGCCGGGGCTCCTGTATGCCGTACCCAATCTGTATGGGGAGGACGCGGGTATTCAAGTCACCGGCGTGCGCGCGTTCAAAGTCGACGAATCCACGCTGGGCCGTATGGAGAACGCGCTTGCGGAGGCGGATATCCAGTGGAAGAAGGCAAGCCTCGACGACGCCGGTGCGCGTCTGCGTTTCAACGACACCGAGACGCAGTTGAAGGCGAAAGACATTCTGCAGCGTGAACTCGGCGATAACTTCACCGTGGCCTTGAATCTGATGCCGGCTACTCCGGATTGGCTGGCGAGCATCGGCGGCGTGCCGATGTATCTCGGGCTGGATCTTCGGGGCGGCGTGCACTTCTTGATGGAAGTGGACGTGGAAGGGGCCCTGCGCAGGGCCGAAGAGCGCTACGTGGGCGATCTGCGGTCGAGCCTCAGGGAGGCGAAGGTGCGTTATTTGACGGTCCGGCGCTTGCCCACCGGCGGCATCGAGATCGCATTCCGCGACGAGAACCAGCGGGACACCGGCCGCAGGACCATAGAAAACGAGCTGCCGGAACTGCAGCTGATCGAAGCAGAGAAGGAAAACAAGTCGTCGCTGATCGCGACTGTACGACAGGAACAGCTGGAAGAAGTAAAGAAATTCGCCCTCGATCAGAACATGACGGCGCTGCGCAATCGCGTCGACGAACTCGGGGTCGCGGAGCCCGTGGTGCAGCAGCAGGGTGACCGCAGGATCGTGGTGCAATTGCCCGGAGTGCAGGACACGGCGAAGGCAAAGGAGATATTGGGGCGCACCGCCACCCTCGAGGTGATGATGGTGGACGAGGAGCACGATCTGCAAAGCGCCATAAGGTCGTCGGTACCTCCCGGCTCGAAGTTGTTTCGGCACCGCGGCGGGGGCCAGATTCTGCTGAAAAATCGCGTCATCTATTCCGGTGAAAATGTGGTAGACGCCGCGGCGGGTATTGACAATCGGACCGGCGGTCCGGTCGTGTACATCACCCTGGATGCGCGCGGCGCGGCCGTGAACCAGCGCATCACCGGAAAGAACATCGGCAAGCGCATGGCCGTGGTGTACGTGGAAGTCAAGTCGGAGAAGAAACTGGACGCCGCCGGCAGGCCGGTCAGGGACGAAGAGGGGAACGAGGTAAAGATCAGGCGGCGCCTGGAGGAAGTCATCACCGCACCCGTGATCCGGGACCAACTGGGCAAGCGTTTTCAGATCGAGGGGCTGGACAGCATCAGCGAAGCCCAGGATCTGGCGCTGCTGCTGCGTGCGGGCGCACTGGCCGCCCCCATCGAGATCGTGGAAGAGCGAACCGTCGGCCCCAGCTTGGGCAAGGACAACATCGACAAGGGATTTCGATCGGTAGTGATCGGATTCGTCCTCGTGCTCATCTTCATGGTGGTTTATTACCGCTTGTTCGGTGCCGTGGCCTGCGGCGCGCTGTTGATCAATCTGGTGCTGATCGTCGCCGTGCTGTCGCTGTTTCAGGCCACTCTGACGCTGCCCGGAGTGGCGGGCATCGTGCTCACCGTCGGCATGGCGGTGGATGCGAACGTGCTCATTTTCGAGCGCATTCGCGAAGAGCTGAATAACGGCAACACGCCCCAGGCCAGTATTCATGTCGGCTACGACCGCGCTTTGTCCACGATCGTGGACGCGAATATCACGACCTTGATCGCCGCCATAGTGCTGTTCAATTTCGGCACGGGTCCGATAAAAGGTTTCGCCATTACCCTCAGCATCGGCATCGTGACCTCGATGTTTACGGCGATCCTGGGGACCCGGGCGGTGATCAATCTGGTCTACGGCGGGCGACGCGTGCAGAGGTTGTTGATCTGATGCAGATATTCAAGAAACAGACCCGTATCGAGTTCATGGCCCGGCGCCGCATGGCGTTCGTCGTCTCCGCGCTGGTTATCGTGATCGGGATCGTGTCGCTGTTCGCCCGTGGCCTGAATTTCGGCATCGACTTCACCGGCGGCACACTGGTCGAAGTGGCCTACGACGAGTCCGTAGAGATCGAAACGGTGCGCAGTACCCTGCGGGACGTGGGGTTTGACGATGCTCTGGTGCAGTACTTCGGCACTTCGCGTGAAGTCATGATTCGACTGCCCGTGCACGACGACGACGCCGGCGCTAAGCTCAGTAACGCCTTGATGGACGCGCTTCGCAAACCCTACCGTGAGACCCTGGCGGAAACGCGCAAAGGCGCAGCCCAGCAGTGTCTGCCCGACGACGGATCTGGTCTCGCGGATTGCCGGGTGCAGATGCGGCGCGTCGAATTCGTCGGACCCCAGGTGGGTAAGGAACTCACCGAAAAAGGGGGACTGGCAATGATTTACGCGCTGTTGGGGATCCTGATGTACGTCGCCTGGCGTTTCGAATGGCGATTTGCCGTCGGCTCCGTGGCTGCGCTGGTTCACGATGTTCTGGTCACGGTGGGGTTGTTCTCCTTGATGTATCTGGAATTCTCGCTGCCGGTGCTGGCCGCGTTGCTGGCGGTCATCGGTTATTCGCTGAACGACACCATCGTCGTATTCGATCGAATAAGGGAAAATTTCAGGAAGGTGCGTAAAGGCACCGTGATCGAGATCATGGATCGTTCCGTTAATCAGACGCTTCCGAGAACGATCCTCACTTCGTTGACGACGTTGTTGGTGCTCGTCGCGTTGTTCCTGCTCGGGGGGGAGGTGATACGGGGTTTCGCGACGGCGTTGATCATCGGCGTCGTCGTCGGTACGTATTCTTCAATTTTCGTGGCCAGCCCGGTAGTTCTGGCACTCGGTGTGTCCCGCGAAGACATGATGCCCGTGAAGAAAGAGGGCGCCGACCAGGAACGGGTGCTGCCTTAAGCTCTAAACCTAGGAGACGTGAATGTTTACCCAGGATATGACCATATCGGGGTTTGACGATGAATTGTGGTCCGCCATCACGGCGGAGCAGCGGCGGCAGGAAGAGCATATCGAACTCATCGCTTCCGAAAATTACGCCAGCCCGAGGGTCCTGGTGGCACAGGGTTCCGTGCTTACGAACAAGTACGCCGAAGGATATCCGGGCAAGCGTTATTATGGCGGATGCGAGTTCGTGGATCAGGCGGAGGAGCTTGCGATCGCCCGGGCCAAGGAGCTTTTCGACGCGCCCTACGTGAACGTGCAGCCGCACTCGGGATCGCAGGCGAACGCGGCGGTGTACATGGCGCTGTTGGAGCCGGGAGACACCATTCTCGGAATGGCCCTGGCGGACGGAGGGCATCTGACCCACGGCGCATCGGTGAATTTTTCGGGGCGGATTTACCACGCCGTGCAATACGGTCTGGACTACGAAACCGAAGAAGTGGATTACGCGCAGGTCGAAAGACTCGCTGCGCAGCACAAGCCGAAAATGATCATGACCGGTTTCAGCGCCTATTCGAGGGTTCTCGATTGGCAGCGGTTTCGGCAGATCGCGGACCAGGTGGGCGCTTTCCTGGTGGCCGACGTCGCCCACGTGGCGGGGCTCATCGCCGCAGGTCTCTATCCCAGTCCGGTGAACATCGCAGACGTCACCACCAGCACCACGCACAAGACGTTGCGCGGACCGCGCGGCGGACTCATACTTGCGCGGGACAACCCGGAGTTGCACAAGAAGTTGAATTCCAGGGTGTTTCCGGGTTCGCAGGGCGGCCCGCTGATGCACGTCATTGCCGCGAAAGCGGTGGCCTTCAAAGAGGCGTTGCAACCGGAATTCAAGGATTACCAACAGCAGGTTTTGAACAACGCGCGAACTCTCGCGAGGGCGATCTCGGAGCGGCGGTACAAAGTGGTGTCCGGCGGCACCGACAATCATATGTTTCTGGTGGACTTGATCGACAAGGGGATGACCGGCAAGTCGGCGGAGGCGGCCCTGGGGACGGCGAATATCACCGTAAACAAGAATGCGGTGCCGAACGACCCCAAGACGCCGTTCGTAACCAGCGGCATGCGCGTGGGCACTCCGGCGATCACCACGCGCGGCTTCAAGGAGTCGGAAGTCGAGCAACTCGCGGCCTGGATCTGCGACGTGCTGGACCGCCCGGAGGATCAGACCGTAAACGCACGGGTCAAGCGGGAAGTGCTGGAGTTGTGCCGGGAATTGCCCGTCTATGTCTAGGAATTCCGCCCGTAGCGAGAATGTGGGAGCGCGCCATCCCGATCGCGTTTCGGGATCGTGTCCGGAATCGCTAGATGCGTTGTCCATTCTGCGTATCCGATGACACTCGGGTAATCGATTCACGTCTGGCGGAGGACGGCGACGCCGTTCGCAGGCGCCGCGAGTGTACCGCGTGCGGGGAGCGATTCACGACGCTCGAGCGCGCCTCGCTGCGCATGCCCCAGATCATCAAATCGGGCGGTAAACACGAACCTTTCGACGAACGAAAACTGCGTAGCGGCATTCTTCGGGCACTCGAAAAACGACCGGTAGACGCGGAGGCCGTGGAAAGCGCCATACACCGGATTCAACACCGTATGCTCACGAGCGGTGAGCGCGAAATACCTTCACGCCAGGTGGGGGAATGGGTGATGCGGGAGCTCAATGAATTGGATCAGGTCGCTTACGTGCGATTCGCTTCGGTGTATCGATCGTTCCAGGACGTCGACGAGTTCAGCGAGGAAGTGAAGAGACTTCAGAATCAACCCGATTCAACGGCAAAGAAACGGCAAATGTCGTTTCTTCCTAGTGACGATGACGAAAAATGACGATTATCGGTTCATGTCGCGGACCTTGCGGTTGGCGGAGGCGGGTCTGTGCACCGCCCACCCGAATCCACGGGTCGGTTGCATCGTGGTGCGGGAGGACGGCTCCGTCGTCGGAGAGGCGTGGCACAGACGGGCGGGGCAACCGCACGCCGAGGTGCTGGCCCTGCAACAGGCGGGACAGCGGGCGCGGGGCGCTACCGTATACGTAAATCTGGAGCCTTGCTGCCATACGGGCAGGACCCCCCCGTGCAGCGCCGCTCTGATCGAAGCCGGTGTGGCGCGCGTGGTGGCGGCGATGGAAGACCCGAACCCGCGGGTATCAAACGGCGGAATCGCCGAGTTGCGCACAGCCGGAATCCAGGTCGATGTGGGAATAATGCGGGAGCAGGCGCAGCGTCTTAATCGCGGCTTTGTTCAACGCATGCGCCATCGCCGTCCCTGGGTTACGCTGAAGGTCGCGGCGAGCATCGACGGACGCACGGCCATGGCGTCCGGGGAGAGCCGGTGGATCAGCGGCGACGCGTCCCGCGCCGATGTGCAGCGCCTGCGCGCGAAAAGCGCCGCGATCCTGACCGGAACGGGAACCGTCCGTGCGGACGATCCCGCGCTTACGGTACGTTTGCCGGGGGTCGAACGGCAGCCGCTGCGCGTCATCGCAGACAGCCACTTGGCGCTCGGTGTCGATGCCAGGGTTCTGCGTGAAAGCGGTGAGGTGCTGATATGCACGCTCAGCCGCGACCGCGCAAAGATCGATCGCCTCGCCCGGGCCGGGGCCGAGATCGTGCAATTGCCCGAGTTCGACGGTCATGTCGATCTTCGCGCAATGATGAAAGAACTCGTTGCCCGGGAAGTCAATGAGTTGCTGGTAGAAGCCGGGCGCACTCTGAGCGGAGCGCTGTTGCAGGCACGTCTCGTCGACGAACTGATTGTCTATCTGGCGCCGGACGCCATCGGGGACGCCGCGCGCGGCATGTTTCACATCCCTGCCATCGAAAGATTGTCGCAGCGCGTGGAGTTTGATATAGGAGACGTGCGACGAGTCGGACGCGATCTGCGACTCATCCTGCAACCCAGGGAGACACAAGTCTGAGCGGTTAAACATGTTCACCGGCATCGTACAATCCATGGGCACGATACGGCAGGTGCTGCGGCAGGGCCCTGACATAACCCTACTGCTGGATCGTGGGGATCTGAGGACCGCCGACGTCCATGTCGGCGACAGTGTGGCGGTGAACGGAGTGTGTTTGACGGTAGCCTCGATGGACGACGCGTGGCTCAGTTTCGATATTTCCGCCGAGACGGTTTCAAGATCGACGTTCTCGGAGCTTCAAAGCGGCAACAAAGTCAATCTGGAATTGGCGTTGCTGCCCTCGACACGCATAGGGGGTCATTTCATGACCGGACACGTCGACGGGGTCGGCGAATGTGTGGAACGCATCCCGGTCGGTCGCTCTGTGAAGCTCCGCTTCCGCGCGCCCGACAGCTTATCGCGCTTCGTCGCCGAAAAGGGGTCGATCGCCGTGGATGGAGTCAGCTTGACGGTGAATGCCGTCGAAGATTCGGTATTCGAAGTCAACATCGTACCGTACACGCTCGATGCCACGACCTTGGGTCAATCGACCGTCGGTCAACGGGTGCATCTCGAAGTGGACCTGATCGCCCGATACATTGAGCGCCTGTTGCGCGCGGAGGAGGATTCGAAAACAACCGGCGTCGACGAGGAGTTTCTGTATAAACACGGCTTTGTGGGCAGCAGCGACTAGCGTAGACCGGAAAATGAGTCTGACCGATATCAAGGAGATCATTGATGATTACCGCCGGGGTAAGATGGTCATCTTGACCGACGACGAAGACCGCGAAAACGAAGGAGACCTGCTGATCGCGGCGGAGAAAATCACCCCGGACGCCATCAATTTCATGGCCACCCACGCCCGCGGGCTCATCTGTCTGACTTTGACCGAAGAACGATGCAGGCAACTCGGGCTTTCGCTGATGGTCGCCACCAACGACTCGCGCTTTTCAACCAATTTCACCGCCTCCATTGAAGCCGCGAAGGGCGTCACGACCGGAATCTCAGCCGCGGACCGGGCGACGACCGTGGCCACCGCGGTGAAGCCGAACGCGACACCCAAGGACATAATCAGCCCCGGACATATCTTTCCGCTGATGGCGCAGGCCGGCGGTGTGCTCACCCGGGCCGGGCATACCGAGGCGGGGGTCGATCTTGCACGACTCGCGGGATTGGAGCCCGCAAGCGTGATTTGCGAAATTCTCAAACGCGACGGAACCATGGCGCGACTCCCGGATTTAATCGAATTCGGCCGCGAGCACGATATCAGGATCAGCTCGGTGGCCGCGTTGATTCGATATCGAATGCAGCACGAACCAACGGTAACCCGCGTTGCCGAGAGTAAGATCACGACCCCGGACGGCGAATTTCGCGTCGTCGCGTATCGCGAGCTGGTCGAAAACGAGACACACATCGCGCTGGTAAAGGGGGACATTGAACGCCGGGAGCCGGTTCTCGTGCGTGTGCACGTGGAGTCCGGTATCTTTGACGCGTTTCGCGAACTGCGAGACGCTATCAAGTGGCCGGTCAGGGCGGCGATCAGGCGGATTCGCGAGGAGGGTAAGGGCGTGTTGGTGCTATTGCGCTACAACGAACCCGGTACGGAGATCGTGAAACGCCTGCAACATTCCCGTGTGGAAGGAAAAGACGTAGAATTTCCGTGGCACGAATCGGGCAACGACCTTAGAATGCTCGGCGTGGGCGGCCAGATCCTCGCCGATCTCGGGGTCGGGAAGATGCGTGTTCTGGGCACGCCTAAAAGAGTTCACGGTCTGTCCGGGTTCGACCTGGAGATCGTCGAATACGTTACTGAATGATTGGCGCTGATTTGACATGAAACACATCGAACGGACCGAAGGGCAATTGATCGCACGCGATGCGCGTTTCGCACTGATCGTGGGGCGCTTCAACAGCTTCATCAGCGAAAGATTGTTGGACGCTGCAGTTGACACGCTCGTGCGTCACGGCGTTGACCGCGACCATGTGCACATCGTTCGAGTACCGGGTGCCTACGAAGTGCCACTCGCGGCGAAAGCGTGCGCGCAGTTGAAGAAGTTTGACGCACTGGTTGCACTGGGTGCGGTAATTCGCGGCGCGACGCCGCATTTCGATTACGTCGCCGGTGAATGCGCCAAGGGGATCGCATCCGTGAGCATGAATTACGACATTCCCGTGGGGTTTGGTATTTTGACGGTCGATACCATCGAACAGGCCATCGAGCGCGCGGGCACGAAATCGGGGAACAAAGGCGCGGACGCCGCCCTGGCGGCGTTGGAGATGGTCAATGTTTTGAGGCAGTTGCGAGAGTAACAATTCTTTTACAGATCCGAGCGCAGGCAGAGGACCATGGCAGATGGCAGTCGGAACGCAGCACGGCAGGCGGCTGTACAAGCGCTCTACCAATGGGACCTGACCGAGCAGGATCCGGCACGTATCGAGGCCCATTTCGTCCAGGATCACGACTTGACCGGCGCCGATCGCGATTATTTTCACACCCTGGTCACGGACATTCCGCTCTACCGGCGGGAAATCCAGGAGAATCTGCAGCCTTGTCTGGACCGGGATTTCGAAAGCGTCGATCCCGTGGAGCGCGCGATTCTGCGTATCGGCGCCTACGAGTTGGAATATCAACCGGATGTGCCGATCAAAGTCATCATCAACGAGGCCGTGGAACTGGCGAAAACGTTCGGCGCCGATTTCGGCTACAAGTTCGTGAACGGCGTGCTCGATCGCCTCGCGGCACGCCTGCGGCCGGGAGGCATGCACCATCCCGCGGCGATCAACACGGGAGCGCTGCCCGAAACGGATAAAGCTGTGAAAGAATAATCGAACAGCCGCCCACACCCCGTTTGGACGAATTTTCCGTCATCGAGCGATTTTTTACTCGACCCGCTTTGCGCGGCGACGTCGCCGTCGGCGTGGGCGACGACGCTGCGATACTCAACGTGCCCGCAGCGCATCAGCTCGTTGTGACCACGGACGTGCTCGTGGCCGGGGTGCATTTTCTCGAATCCGCGGATGCGCACGCGGTTGGATACAAATCCCTGGCGGTGAGCCTCAGCGATCTCGCGGCGATGGGCGCGACCCCGGCGTGGGCCGTTCTCGGCCTGGTGTTGCCGTCGGCGGACGTCTCATGGCTGGAAGGATTCAGCGCCGGTTTTTTTGCCCTCGCGCAACGCTACGGGGTGGACCTCGTAGGTGGCGATACGACCTGCGGACCCCTTACCGTCGCGGTTCAGCTCG
>CAMYIN010000061.1 GCA_947258495.1 uncultured Gammaproteobacteria bacterium | reverse complement strand
CTCACGCGCCTTCAAATCCGTGAGGTGCGGCGTCCAATCCTGGGAAATTCGAGGTTGCTCGCCGAAGCAAGACACGCGCGTCTTGCCCAGGAAGTGCTCCGGCGGCAGCCCGGTCACCGCCTCGATGCGACCCGACAGGTAGGTAAAGCGATGCTCCGCGTCGGTCTCCCAAATCCAGTCCGAGGACGCGTCCGCCACGTCTCGAAAGCGCCGTTCGCTTTCGCGCAAAGCCTCCTCCGCCCGTCTGCGTGCGGTGACGTCCTCGACCACGGCGATACTGAACTGCGGCTTGCCGCTCGCATCACGAACGAGGGTGACGATCAGATTCGCATGGATAACGCGGCCGTCCTTGCGGATGTAGCGTTTTTCCAATCGGTAGGATTGCCTATTACCCTCCAACAGATCGCGATACAGCATTAGGTTTTTTGCGGTGTCGTCGGGATGGGTGTATTTCGTAAACGTCATCTGGCAAAGTTCTTCACCGCCGTATCCCAGCATTTCTTGAAGCGCCGGATTGCTGTGCAACGGGCGTCCGTCCAGGTCCACCAGGGCGATGCCCATTCCGGACTCCCGGAACAGCGCCTTGAACCGGGCTTCGCTGTCGCGCAGCGCTTCCTCCGCGCGCGTGCGGTCCGTGATGTCGATCATGCTCACGAGCACCCGCTTGAATGCAGCGGCGTCTTGCGGCAGGGCGATGGTCAATAGAACGGTTCTGCGTTCGCCGCGCAGCGTCTGCACCATGGCCTCCGCCGAAACATTGCCGCGTTCTTCGGCAATGGCGACGAGGATTTCACGGAAAGTAACGAGAGACTCCGGGATAAAGGTCTGTTCCAAGGAGTGCAGCAGATCTTCCTTGGAATGCGCGTCGTATAAGTCCAATGTCGCCTGGTTGACGTCCAGGATCTTGACGAGGGCGACCGCGTTGGCGACGAACTCCGGATGGCGCTCGAAATAGTCGGGAAAGTTCGTGACTCCGCTCTGTCTGAGGTCGTCGACGGCGGCCTTTACCGCGGAACAGTCCTCCTCCCACAGCGAAACGCGTGCTTCCTCGAAGATGGAGCGATAACGGCGTTCGCTCTGTCGCAGGGTCTTAGACTGTTCGGAGATCTTCCGCGTGCGGGCCTTGACCTGCTGCCGCAGCAACAGCCCCATCAGGGTGACGAGGATCAATAATCCGACCGTCGCGGCGGCGGTCCAGTACACCCAGGTCGGGATCGCGGATTGGCCGTGTGTGTGATCCATCAGCCATTTGTCCACGAAGCCGAAGTAGTTACTGTTGCCGGCCGACTTCTGCTCGCGCAGGTTATGATCGATTCGGTCCACCAGATCTCGGCCCGCTTGCTGGCTCGCGGCGTAACGGACTTCGACGGGGTTGAACACGATCGGGGTGGCGACGATCCGATGGTGGTGCGCGTGCCGGAGACTGAAGATTCGATTCACGATGCCGGCGTCGGCCTCACCGCGTTCGACCAGGTCGAGGACACCGAAATAGTCCTCGGCGGGTACGGGTTCGAAATCGAACCCGAAGCGTTCCATGAGTCGCGTGAAAACCGTGCTGTGCACGCTGCGTGTCAGCAAGGCGATGCGTCGCCCGCGCAGTTCGGTCAGGGAGTTGATTCTGGCGCCCGGCCGGCTGTAGACGACGCCCCAGTTGCTCACCAGCGTCTCGTGGGTGAAATGGAAGCGCGCGGCGCGATCCTCCGTATACGCGATGCCGACCAGGAGATCGAGTTCGTTGTCTTCCAGCCGCGACAGGATCTGCCGCCACGGCGCGTATTCGTAGCGGAGTTCCCAGCCCTCGCGCGCAGCGATGTCCTCGAGGACGTCTATGGCGAGTCCGGAACAACGGACTTCCGCGTCGCACAAGAAAATAGGCGGGTTGTCGAAGACACCGACGCTCACCTGTTTGCTGTCCGCCGGGGCATTGCCGGACCAGAGCATGAGCGCCACGATCGACAGCGGCCGCAAGCGATGACTCACGGTCCGCAGACACTGTGCAGGGAAAAAGGGCGGGAACCTGGCCCCGAATTGCATGACTGCGCTTTCCTTGGAATGCACTCGCTTTGGTGGAGGTGTCAGGGGGGAAGTCTAGCATAACCCGCCTTCATCGCCTGTGCGCGACCATCCAATCCTGTGTATCTCGTCCACAAGTTCCGCCGGCGTCTGCACCGCCTCAGGTCGTGTTGCGTCGCCCCCGCGCCGCGTGCGGCCGCCGCTGGAGATCCGGGGGCGGGAGCCGGGGTGCGCGAACGCCCTCTAAAGTAACGCGCCCCCGCGCCGATATGTGATTACAAGGAAAATCCGTAACGTTACTTACGTAGAGTTACGTAGGTGCTAGCACCGATTTACGGCGGTTGTTGAGATATCTATATCTTATCTCCAACGATATGCACAGACGCAGTTCACCCGGTCCCGGGATTCGCGACAGGTGTGCCGGCGTCGCACTATGCGCAGGGGATAGAAAGTATGGACATCCAGGTCAGTATTACGGAACGAGTGCTCAACGTAGTGAAGGACGTACTAGTGGTTCCCGAGGTATCCGACGTCCTGCAAGTCTCAATCAGGGAGCAGCTGGCGTCGACGTCGCTGGAGCAGCTGACGCTGTTCGTCGCGCTCGAGGATGAATTCGATCGGCGTATCCCGCAAGAGGAGGTCAACGATATCGACACCGTCGCCGGGATCATTGATTATCTCGAAAACCACAACGGCGGCGTTCGTGGCGAGGTGGCGTGAACAAGATGTACGATATGGCTACGGACGCTGCGCTCGATGACGTCTCGAAGGGATTTCGAACCATGGCGCATCCGCTGCGTTTGAAAATCCTGTGTCACCTCGTGCAGGGGCCCAAGACCGTGGGTGAGCTCATTGCGGTCACCGGGACGTCGCAACCGATCATTTCCCAGCACCTCGCCAAACTCAAGACCGGCAACATCCTCGAAGACGAGAGATGCGGCCAATACGTCTATTATCGCCTCGGCGACGGTGCCTTCAAGCTCGTTGATGCCTTGAAGATCATCTGTTGCGCGAAATGACGCGCCGTCGACGGCGTGAGGCGCGCGTGCCGACTGCATTCCCATCTACCCGTTTGACACGCTAAACGCGACGCCAGGGATGGCGCTTTTCTCTCTCGCCCGGGGAGGCCCCCTGGGGGTTCCACCAGCGCTATCACGGCGACCGCTGCCCTTGCCACGATCCTCTTGACAGCGGCCGACAACAAGGGTTTACTATCTGTACCCACCCCTCCTGGGGTGGGTTATACAACAAATGGTATAACCTAGACGGAGAGAATCGCATGATCAGACTGACCGTATCCGGCATGACCTGCGGCCATTGCGAAAAGGCGGTGCAACAGGCCCTGGCCGCTGTGCCCGGCGTCGAGCGCGTGCTCGAGGTCGACCGGGAAAAGCAACTGGCGGCGGTGGAGGGATCGGCCGATGTCCAGGCCCTTGTCGCCGCGGTCGCTGCAGAGGGCTACCAGGCGGAGGCGTTGCCGTGAACGACGCCTGTGCGCACGCACTGCATCTCGACGCGGAAACGCGTGAACAGGCGCGACGGCGGCTGCTCTCCATCAAGGGGCACGTGGAGGGGGTGCTGCGTATGCTGGAGGACGAATCCATCTACTGCGTCGACGCCTTGAAGCAGATCAAGGCGGTGCAGGGCGCCCTGGACAAGGTCGGAACGCTGGTGCTTCGCAGTCATCTGCGGGACCACGTCGTCACCGCGGCGGATCGTGGGGACACGGAACGGATCGTCGCGGAACTGATGGAAGTGCTCAAGTACCGTTGACCGTTCCATGTGCTTCGCTTTTTCCGAATCGAGAAAGCGGGAGCCGGCGCTTCTTCAACCTTAACACTCGGCACGATTCAGCATGAGCAGTGAAATCCAGTTCCAGATCCGCGGCATGACTTGCGCCTCCTGCGTCTCCCGGGTGGAGCGCGCGGTGAAAAGGCAACCCGGCGTGGAACAGGTCGCGGTAAATCTTGCGACGGAAAAGGCCCGGATCGTCTACGCGGACGAAAAAATCCATGCGCACGCATTGATCGATGCGGTTCGCGACGCCGGCTACGAGCCCGTGCGAAAGACGACGGAACTGCGCGTTAGAGACATGACCTGCGCGTCGTGTGTTACGCGCGTGGAGCGGGCGATAAGGAAACTGCCGGGCGTACTCGGCGCGAGTGTGAATCTCGCGACGGAAAAGGCCGGTATCGAATTTCTGCCGGACACGGTATCTCCAGCGAAGATCGCGAAAGCGATAGCGGACGCCGGATACAGGGCGGAAGCCGTGGACGCAACCGCGGAAACGCAGGACGACGAACTGTTCGCACTGCGCAAGCAGCTCACGCTGGCGCTGGCGCTGACGCTGCCGTTGCTCATTGTCGTCATGGCGCCGATGTTGGCGCCTGCGTTGACGCAGTCGATGCGTGCCGTGTTGTCTGCCACAGCGTGGCAGTGGCTGGAGCTGTTGCTGGCCACACCGGTGCTGTTCGTCGCCGGACGGCGCTTCTACGTGCAGGGCTGGGCGGAACTGCGTCATCTCAGTCCGGGGATGAGCACGCTGGTGATGCTGGGCGCGTCGGCGGCCTACCTGTACTCGCTGCTGGTGCTGCTGGTGCCGGCGATTTTCCCGGCGGGCACGGCCCACCTCTATTTCGAGGCCGCAGCGGTGATTGTGACCCTGGTCCTCATGGGGAAGTATCTCGAGGCTAAGGCCAAGGGGCGGACCTCGGCGGCGATCAAGAAGCTGATACAGTTGCAGGCCAAGACCGCTCGCGTCGTCCGCGACGGAGAGAAGCTGGAGGTGCCGATAGAACAAGTCGCACCGGGCGACCGGGTCGTCATCCGGCCCGGTGAACGCGTTCCGGTGGACGGCGCCGTCGTCGAGGGACACAGCTTCGTCGACGAATCCATGATTTCCGGCGAACCGGTTCCGGTAGAGAAAACACCGGGGACTAAAGTGGTCGGCGGCACCGTGAACAAGACCGGCGCGTTCGAGTTTCAAGCCGAACACGTCGGCAGCGACACCGTGCTGGCCCAGATCATCCGCATGGTGGAGGAGGCGCAGGGCACGAAGCCGCCGATACAAAATCTCGCCGACCGCATCGCCGGCGTCTTCGTGCCGGTGGTCATGGCGCTCGCGGTCCTGACCTTCGCCACCTGGCTGCTTGTGGGACCAAGCCCGGCCCTGAACTACGCCTTCGTCACCGCGGTCAGCGTGCTGCTGATCGCCTGCCCCTGCGCCATGGGGCTCGCCACGCCAACGGCAATCATGGTCGGTACCGGCAAGGGCGCGGAGATGGGGACGCTGTTCCGCCAGGGCACCGCCCTCGAGCTGCTGGCGCGGGTGGACACCATCGTGCTCGACAAGACCGGTACCCTGACCCGGGGCCGGCCGGTGCTCGCGGAGGTACACGCGATCGAGATACCCGAGCCGGAACTGCTTGCCCTGGTGGCGGCGGTGGAGGATCGAAGCGAGCATCCCATAGCCGCCGCCATCGTTGCCGGGGCCCGGGAGCGGGGCGTGCAGTGGGAAACGGCCCGCGGGTTTCGGTCTGCAGGCGGAGGTGCGCGGGCGTCTGGTGCAGGTGGGGGCCGATCGATACATGAATAAGTTGGGCGTGGACCTGACGCCGGTGCGAGCGATGGCCGAACGCTGGGCTGCCGAAGCCAGGACGCCGGTGTACGCCGCCGTCGACAACCGGCTCGCGGCGATACTCGCGGTGTCGGACCCGTTGAAAAAGGGAAGCGTCGCGGCGATCCGGGCGCTGCGTGAAATGGGCATGGAAGCGGCCATGTTGACCGGCGACAACGAACGCACCGCCGCAGCCGTCGCCGCCGAAGCCGGCATCGGGCGCGTGCTGGCTGAAGTCTTGCCCGACCAGAAGGCGGCGGAGATCAGACGCCTGCAGCAGAAGCGACGAAAAGTCGCCTTCGTTGGCGACGGCATCAACGACGCGCCGGCGCTGGCGCAGGCCGATGTCGGCGTGGCCATCGGCACGGGGACGGATATCGCCATCGAGGCGGGGGACGTCGTCCTCATGTCCGGTGACCTGCGGGGGATCGTCAACGCGGTGGCGCTGGCGAAGAAGACGCTGCGCACGATCCGCCTCAACTTCGTCTGGGCCTACGGCTACAACGTCGCCCTCATTCCAGTTGCCGCGGGTATTTTGTATCCGTGGTTCCAGCTGCTGCTGAACCCCATGCTGGCCGCTTTCGCGATGAGCATCTCGAGCGTATTCGTCGTCACCAACAGTCTGCGTCTGCGGCGATTCATATCCCCGTTACCTGCGTCCGCCGCCGTCACGTGGCCGCAACCGGGGGCAGGCGAACCGCTCGCCGACACCGCCGACAAATACGCCGCCTGAAGCCGCAGGAGCGCGTCCGCGGCTCAACGCGCGGACGCGCTCCTGCGGCAACGCCGCCTGTGAGTACAGGCGCGTGACCGCCGGCCTGAGCTTGCCGTCGTTTTGTCGACGCCTGTCCCTTCGGTCTCGATCTGATAGACTTCGGCCCTGCTTACGTTCGGGTCACGAAACTAGGATCAACAATGAAGATAAAGAAATCGCTTTCCATGCTGGCTGTTCTCGGCGTTGCAGGCATCACCGGCTGCACCACCACTTATCTCATTCGCGGCGCGGGCGGGACGACCTGCGCAACGGTGGTGCGGGACATCAATCAAAGCAGCCAGTATCGCCCCGTCTACAATGCCTGGTTGTCGGGCTATCTGACTCGCTACAATTACGAACACGATCGAAAGCTGGGGAGCGGATTTGACGACCAGGCCCTGATCGATACCGCACTGCAATACTGCGGCCAGAATCCCCTGGACAATTTCGACCAGGCGGCCGACTACATCATCCAGCAGCTCTTGGAAAAGAGTTAGCTTGGGCATTGCACATCGGGGCCGGAGTCGATGACTCCGACTTGATGTTTCAGTCGCCTTTCCGGACCCGGAAGGGTTCGGGAATGAAAAACAGGTGGTCGTGCGCTTCCGCCGCGAGATGGCAGTCGATGCAGTAATTCACTCGCTCGGCATGGGGGCCTCGGGTCTCTCCAAAGACGCCGCCGTTGGGTTGGACGAGCGAGTACTTCCAATCGTCGGCAAGGTCGCTGAACCCCGGTGGCATCTTTTCCATCACGAACAGCGGGCCGAGAACGATGGCCCCGCTTTCGGTATAGGAAAAACTGTCCTTGGCGATGATCGCGCCCACCGGCATTTCACCGGCCTGTTCGTACCTGCCATAGGCCGCCGCCGCCGCATTCGCGTAGTTGTTTAGGTAATGGTTGCCGTGTGTCGCGGAAAGATACGGTGCGGTGTTGTAGCGGGTCCACGTTGCATAGGCTTTCGCGACTGGGGTTCCGGATCGGGCGTAACCCACGACCAGCGCGCTCCTCGCGATTTCGTAGATTTGTTCCGCCTCCGAAGGGTCGAGATCGGCGGGGTCGCGTATCCTGAAGTGCCGGCGAGGGTGGTCCACGTCGCCGGAGATGGGGCTCATTTCCACCTCGGCCGGCGCGGACCCGTGCCGCTCCGGTGTGGTGGCGTCTGCACCCGCCCGCTGCGCCGCGGCGACGGCCAAGGCGATGGCGAGATACGCGATATATCGAGTTATGGGCATAGTTTCAGTTCCGCTGGTTTCAGGTTGGACGGCAATTCCGCCTCGACGCACGACGCGTTCACATGCACGACATGTGTTTCGGGCCCTGACATTCCAGAGCGCGATTTCCCCAGAGACTTTTCAGGTAGGCGACTATGTCGAACGCGTCTTCGCTTGTGAACACGTTTTTCCACGCCGGCATGCGATCGGTGCGGGGCGAGCCTTCGAGAATCACCCGCACCAGGGCCTCGTCACTGTGATGCCAGGCGTGTTGCGAATCGTCGAGGGCCGGGGCGGTGAAAAAACCGGGAAGCCGAATGCTCCCGGGAATCGGCGGTTCACCCCTGCCTTTGTCGCCGTGGCAGGAGACGCAGTAGCGGGCGTACAGTCCGGCTCCGCGTTTCGCCGCTTCGGGATCCGGAGGTTTCCCCGTCTCCGCACGCGCACCCACAGCGAACGACACCGCCAGAGCGATTCCCGCGATAGCCGGCAACGTCGAGGTCTTCGAGGCAATACGCATCACGGCGTGAGTCCGAGTTTGAGCGGCGCCAGGCGATCGCGCTCGTATTCAACCATGGAGCCGTCGTAGACCCGAACCTTGTCGTAACCGAGACGGCGCAGCGTGAAATAGCTCTGGGACGCCCGGTGTCCCGTCCGGCAGTAGGTGATGATCGGTTGCTGCTTGTCCACGACCCCCACGGTGGCGAGGGATTTCTCCAGTGCCTCGGGGCTCTTCAGGCGAAATCCGTTGTCGAAATCGACCGACTGATCCCACGGCCACCATGTGGCGCCGGGGATGTGGCCGCTGCGCTGTTTGCTCTTCGGATCGCCTTGGTATTCTTCTTTGCTGCGTACGTCTAAGAGCACGGGTTTGTGGCCGTCGTCGCCGGCCTTTACCGCTTCGAGCGACGCCTCGTTGTCGCGCCCGCCGGTGTGCGCGCGCACGTAGTTGACCGGCGTCGGCCGCACCGGTGTCGCCACGACCTTGCGACCGTCTAGGATCCACTGCACCAAACCGCCGTCCAGCACCGAGACTCGCCGGTGTCCGATGCGTTCCAGTTCCCACAACAGGCGTCCTGCCTGCAGTCCGCCGATGTCGTCGTAGACCACCACGTGGCTGTCGGCGCGAATGCCCAGGGCGCCGAGGATCTTCAGCAGACGTTCGTCGCCCACGCGGAGCATCACCCCGTCGCGGCGGCGCTGCACGAGGGCCTGGTAGGGGAGATACACCGCCCCCGGGAGATGAAAGCGCTGGTACTGCGTGCCGTCCGCCGCCATGTCCACGAGGACCACGGACGGATCATCAAGGCGTTTGCTCAGCCATTCCGCGTCCACCAGAACGGGATCGGCGTATGCCGTCCTCCAACAGAGCAGGACGCCGAAAAGGACGCTCGCCTGCAAAAAAACAACTCGGTTTATTGCCGTTCTAATCGTTGATGTCATCGACCGTCTCCTCTCGCAGCCGATACCGCTGGACCCCGATTCCGACCTTGGGTCCTGACACGAGCGGCGCTCGCGCATCGGCAGCACTGTATTGGTTTTGACCGGCGCTGCCTGGAAATTACTCCCGTTTCCGGTGTAATCGAAGCACCGACCGCCCGCCTCTGAGATCCGCCGGATCGGGTGCACGCCTCACTGATTGAGACCGTGGCGAGTGGCGATCTATTTCTTCGCTTCCTCGTGTCCATGCGTTTCGTCGTGCCCGTGTCCCTGCGACTTTGTCTTTTCAGGGAGTTGCTTGAGGTAGTTCACGACGTCCCAGATTTCGTTCTGCGACAGCGCATTCTTCCAGGCCGGCATGACTCCGCGTCCTTCCTCGATCTTCCATGCCAGGTCGCCGTCGCTGTGTTGCGGCGCCATTACTACGAGATCGGGCGGCGGCGGTTGCAGCGCCGCGCTGGCAGGACCGTCGCCCCCGCCTTTTACGCCGTGGCAGCTGGCGCAGTTCGCTTGATAGATTTCACCACCGCGTTTCACAGATTCCTCGCTGGCCGGAACCGGATTACGGCGCTGCGCGGCCTCGGCGGGCGCCGCCCAGTGCGCTTCGTCGTGGTGGTGGCCGGGCGGGTGTTTACCGCCCGCGAATACGGCAGTGAGGCTCATTGCGCTCAATGCCACTACAATTGGGATCTTACGTGTCTGCATGTTGCTTTCCTCTCATGACGTGTGTCGATTTAATGAAGCGCTGCGGATGTAACGGCGGGCTAGCTCACCGCGCCGGAAACCCGGATCAAGCCAAAAAAAGCGCAGAAGGAGGTCCGCTACGAAGCACATGGCCTGCCGTCTAACGGCAGACGGACAAGCGTGGACGCTGGGAACCCCGATCAGACTGCTTGCAGTCTGGGGGGCCGGAAGATCGACTCGCGCCGTTGCTCTTGAGGGGCGGGATGAAAACCGGCCGGGACCCGAGTCGAAGGCGTTCGGCCGATCGCCGATGCGGCGGACTGAAGAGTGGTCACGCCACTGAGACACTGGCCGCATTGCACCGTTTGACAACAGACACGCGATTGGCAGGTGTCCTCGGAACCGTCTCGTTTCCCCGCATGGGTACAGGTTGCGCTTGCCCCATGCGCGTGCGCGCCGTCGCTTTGCGACGATCCGCGATGGCAATGGTCTGCAAACGACCACGGGGCGGAGGCCGCGGTGAGGAAGATCGCCAGGATACAGCGCATGGCGAGGTCGAAACGGTGCTTCATTATTGGTTCTGAGGACGCTTGATTACCAGCCTAGACAGCAACTTGGCGGCAAAGGTTCCCGGGCGGTGGGATTCCGGCCGGCGTCTACCAGTCCTTGCAGCAGGCGATGATTCGATCTACGACGGCCCTGGTCTTGGGGTGCTGCCGGTAAAGAAACAACAGCGACAATCCCGCCCATAACAGGGCGAGCAGGCTCAGTGCCCACGGTACGTCAACGTCGGTTCCGAGCGCGGCGAGGGCCGCCAGGGTCAGGGTGAGGAGCACCGGCAGGCGGAACAGGTGCCAATACTCGTCGGTTCTTTTTTCCAGGAAATAGTAGCCCCCGACGATGCTCTGCCCCATCAGCACGGCGATGATCAACGGCTGCTCGAATCGACCCAGCCAATACAACACGAGCAGCACGACCCAGGTGATGCTGACGCTGGTACAGATTACGCAGAACCTCCAGCCGCTGGCGGTTTTGGTGACCAGCAACACGCCGAACAAGGCGGTTATGAACAGCAGCGCGAGCACCGCCTCGTTCATGACGTGAATTCGATTACCAGGGTTGCGGTGACCAGCAGGGAAAAGGTGATGGCCATCCCTTGAAAGGGATACATCTTTCCCTTACGGGCGAGCGCGAGTTTCCGGCTCAAGTAGGGCGAAAGGATGAGCAGTATTCCACCGATGATCCCGCCGACGAGGAACCGGTTTATCAGAATCGTCTTTCCGAACTCTCCCCAGAACGGCAGATACACCGAGGTGTAATCCGCCAGCATGGACTGTAGCGGAATTATGGTGGTCGCGAACGAGAACAGCGCCAGCGCTTCCCTCTGCATGGGCATATACTGCTTTTTGATGAGGCGCGCGACCCACAGCCCCAGCGCCACGGCGAACGCCCCCAGAAAAATACCGACCGACATCGGGCCGACACCGAGTTTGGCGGCGCCCAGGGCGACGACGCCGGCGCCGGCCGTGCACAACGGACAATGCGCGTGAGCCGCCGGTGTGATCAGACCCAGCGTCACCGCTGCAAGGCAAAAAACAACGACTCTCAACACGGGGACACTCCCTGTACGAACGCGCCGGGCGCGCACGGGTCACGACCCGGCCGGAGCGACTCGGAGGCTCTATGGACCTCAGAGCTGGTCATAAGGTTTGATTTTTCCGTCTTTGATGGAATAGATCTTCCAGGTCTCATTTTTCGGCCCCGGCATCCCCGGGGAGCCGGAAGGCATCCCCGCCATGGCGATGCCGTCGATCTTCGGGCGTTCCTTCAACAGCTTGTCGATGACCTTGGACGGAATGTGACCTTCGACGATGTAGTCGCCGATGATAGAGGTGTGGCAGCTCTGCAGCGAGCGGGCGATGCCGTATTTTTTCTTTATCGCCGGCAGGTCTTTGTCCTCCATGTTGACGACGTTGATCTTGTAGCCGTTGCTTTCCATATGCTCCTTCCAGCCGGTGCAGCAGCCGCAGGTGTAGGATTTATACAGCGTGATGGTCTCCTTCGGAGCGGCATTGGTACCGCAACCCGCGACGATGAGCAGCAGGGCGGGGATGGAAATCAGCTTGAACATCTTCATGAGCGTTTCTCCGCAACAGTTACATTAGAGTCTGGTTCAAATGAGATATTTATCCAATCGTTGAGAACACCGGGAACGTTTGCAGCAGCCAGAAGCCGAACGCCGACAAATAACCGGTGATCATGGCGATGCCGGTGATGATCATGATCACTCCGGCGACGATGTGCAGGGTCTTGCCCATGCGCCGCATGCTGCGCAGACGAATCAGAAATCGGTCCGCGAACACCGCGGCGGCCAGGAACGGCAAGCTGAGACCCAGGGCGTACACCGCCAACAAGGCGATGCCCTGGTTCAAGGTCGCGGCCACCGCACTGGCGGCGAGTATAGCCCCCAGTATCGGACCGATGCAGGGCGTCCAGCCGAATCCGAACGCGAGGCCCAAGACGAACGCCGATATGGGACCGCCGCCGTCCACATTGAGGTGAAAGCGCGTGTCGCGCTGCAGGTACGGCAGCTTGATCAGCCCGGTCATGAACAGGCCGAAAACGGTGATGATGGCGCCGCCGGCGATGTTGGTTTCGTACCGATACTTGAGTAACGACTCTCCGAGTGCCGAGGCGCTCGCCCCCAGGACGATGAATACCACCGAGAAGCCGAGGACGAAGAACAGGCTCATTATAAGGGCGGGCAGGCGCGCGGACACGGCGCCGTTGCCGGACCCGTCGATCGACTCGCCGGTGATGTAGGAGACGTAGGCCGGAACCAGAGGCAGCACGCAGGGGGAAAAGAACGACACCACGCCGGCCAGAAAGATCGCCGGCAGCGCCAGATTGGAGAGATCCGCCGGCATTACGAATCCGGAGCGGCGGCTCGCAATTGCTTGATCAAGGGCAACAGCTTCTCCTCGACAAAACGGGGATTGATCGCGCCGATATGCTTGTAGGCGATGCGCCCGCGCGTGTCGACGACGAAGGTTTCGGGCACACCGTAGACGCCCCAGTCTATGGCCACGCGCCCGTCGAAGTCGGCGCCGGTACGTGTGTAGGGATCGCCCAGGGCGTCCAACCAGGCGGCGGCGTCCCGAGGCCGGTCCTTGTAGTTGAGGCCGTGTATGGGCAGGACGTTCTCTTGATACAGCTGCATGAACAGGGGGTGCACATCCCGGCACGCGGTGCACCAGGACGCGAACACGTTGACCAGCGAGACCTCACCCTTGAGGTCCGTGCTCGCCAGGCCCTCGGTGCGACCCTGGACCGGCGGCAGGGCGAACTCGGGGACCGGCTTGCCGATCAGGGGGGAAGGCACTTCGCGCGGGTTCAGCGTGAGCCCGATCGCAAGAAATATACCTATGGCTACGAACAGGATCAGCGGCACCAGAAATTTTACCGCATTGGCACCGGTCGCCGGGCCGGACGTGTTCGCCGTGGCCTTTTCAGGCATGCTGCAACTCAGAAGTGATATTTAGTGTTACCTGATCATCCGATTTCCTGCTCATCACCTCGATCGCGATTGGGCAGGAGAGCGTGGTTGAAAAACCGGGCGGCAACGCCTCCGGTATGGAGCCTGAGACCGCCGACGTTGCGCCTCAGGATCGGCGCGGAGGGTGGAATATACGGGCGGGAAGTTGTCGCAATTGCAGCCGTTGCGCTTCGTGCAATAATGCGAAGGCACTTCGGTCAAAGAGAAAACTGCCGGTGTGTTGGAGCAGTACGCTTGCGCCGCACACCGAGCACGACGAGCCGCTCATTCCGCAGTCGGACATGGGCATGTTCGGGCAGTGCGACTCCTGGATGCAATCCAGCGACGCACACCCCGGGTGGGCGGCCAGCGTGTGTGTTGCGCCGTGTTGTTCCAGGGCGCCTGCGTGCGCGATCGGCGGCGGTGCTTCGGCGCTGGCGGGAGACGTCGGCAGGAGCAACATTAAGACAAGTACCGCAGACAACGTCGATTGTGCGATTCGCCCGTTCATATTGGCGTTAAATATAGCATACGCGCCCGTCGCGGGAGTGTGATCTGCGTCAAGGTCGTCCAGAAATGCTGTTAACACTGCGGCACGGCGCCCGATGCGGGGTCATCGAGGCTGCGGCGCGAGCGCACAGAAACCCTGCGGTTCGACGCCGAGCGCGGCGTTGAACTTGCTGGACAGGTTCTGAAACGCGATCAATCCCGTCAGCTCGATGATCGCGTCTTCGTCGAAATGGTCGCGCAAACGGGCGAAATGCTGCTCGTTGACTTGCCGATCCGAGTAGGTAACCGCCTCCGCGTAGGCCAGCGCCGCTTTCTCACGTTCCGTGTACAACGGGCTGTCTTCGAATTCGGCCAACGCCGCCAGCTTGTCTTGATCGACGCCGCGTTTGAGTACCGTGGCCGAATTGAGATCGACACAGAAAGCGCACCAGTTGATCTGCGACACGCGCACCGTTACCAGTGAGCGCAAGGCGGGCTCGAGGGGCGAGGAGCGCCGGTCCAGGGCGCCGTAAAGCAGCGCAAGGGCAATAAACACCTTGGGCGTGCGACCCCACAGGCGGGCGGCCTCCAGGACCTGGCCGTATCGCCGTTTTTGGTTCCAGAAAAAAACGCGCACGTACCAGGGGAATTTACGTTCGGTCGAGGTTGATATCACGGGCATGTCGGTTCGTTCCGTTCTCAAGAGTAGTGCTCACCAGGATTCCAACATACAAGATTCGGCGCAGCGAGTTAACCCGCGTAGTTCGGTCCCGTGCATGCCACGCAACGTGACCTGCATGGTCACGGACGGCACCGGCTGCGGCCGCCGGCAATGGTCCAATCGGAGCGGATACGCAGACGGGCGACCGTATTCGCAGAATCGGCGTTAATGCGAGCGACGAATTTTGACCTTCGCTGCGGGTTTGCGTATTCTTAAAAAATCGCAGGACATACGCCACCTTGAAGCAGTCGGGCCCTACACGCATTGACGCGCACAGTCGAGAGCCCGCGCAGCGAAAGAGTTTCGCAAGCGACGTAACCAGGCTCCCGTACCCGGCGGCAACGTGATTCGAACGGAAAGTTTTTTGACACCATCCACACGTTTTTCGCGCGGACGACGCCGGAAAAAGTAATCTCCCCATGTTCAGAACTACGCTTTTTATCGCCACGGCATTCTTGATTCACACCGGGCTTGCCGGGGCTTTCGCCGACCAGCCCATTCCGGAGGCGGTACGTGACACCGCAAGCCGACTGATTCCCGATTTTTCCGAGTCTCAGGTTAAACCGTCCCCGGTCACGGGTTTGTACGAAATCACTTTTGGACCGCGCCTGCTCTACATGTCCGCCGATGGCAAGTTCGTCATCCAGGGGGACATCATCGATATTGCGCGTGGGGAAAACGTCAGTGAAACCACCCGCAAACGCGTCCGGGTCGCTGCGGTGGACGGCCTTGGCGAAGAGACTATGATCGTGTTCGCGCCGCCGAATCCCAAAAGCACGATAACCGTTTTCACCGACGTAACTTGCCCCTATTGCGCCAAACTGCACAATGAGTTGGGAAAGTTGAACGCGGCCGGGATCAAGCTGCGGTATCTGGCCTTCCCGCGCGCCGGAATCGGCTCGCCGGGCTACGATCAGATGGTTTCCGTGTGGTGCGCCGACGACCCGCAGGCGGCGATGACAAACGCCAAACTGGGTAAGAAGATCGAGCCGAAGCAGTGTGACAATCCCGTCAAGCAGCATTATCAACTGGGACAGTTACTCGGTATAAGCGGTACGCCGACCATCATTCTGGACGACGGTAGCGTAATCGGGGGTTACGTCCCCTCGAAGACGCTCATCGACTACACCCGCAACGCCGGCGGCGGATGAGATGATCCTTGAGGCGCCGACGTTCTAAAATAGCACCGATTGCGACGAAACAGATGGTATTGGCCTAACATGAGAACCCGCTGGATCGTGCTTCTTGTTCTGCTGCTTGCGACGTCTGCGCAGGCTGCGCAGAATTCGAGCGCCGACGACAGCGATCGAGCCGACGACAGCGAAGCGGCCCTGCTCGAAATCCTGGATGACGTGACCGCGGGACGGCTCCCGATCGCCGTTGAAAAGGCGCAACGTCTGATAGAGCGCAATCCGAATTTCCGGCTGGCGCAACTCGTACATGCGGATTTGTTGACGGCACAAGATAGACCGGTGGGCGCCTTCGGCGGCGCATTCTCGAGGAAAGACGGGGGGGTCCCCGAGCTGCTGGAGGAGGCCAGGCGGAGGTTGGAGCACCAGCGAAACGAGCCGCACCTGCTATCGGGGACCTGGCCCGATCAACTACTTCAGATCTCCCCCTCGCAACGTCACGTCATCGTCGTCGACGCATCCTTGTCGCGACTTCATCTTTTTGCCAACGACGGCGGTCGGCTGCGCCTGCTGAGCGACGCGTACGTCTCGGTGGGAAAGAAGGGCATGCTCAAGGTGCGTGAGGGAGATCAACGCAGCCCCGTTGGGGTTTATTTCGTGACCACCCGGCTGGATCCCAGGGGACTTTCGGATTTCTACGGTCCGGCGGCACTGCCCATCAACTATCCCAACGAGTGGGATCGACGCTTGGGCCGTACCGGATACGGAATCTGGTTCCACGGTGTTCCTTCCGACACCTACAACCGTGCGCCGTTCGTCAGCGATGGTTGCCTGGCGCTGCCCAACGCGGACATGGCGTTTTTGTCGAAGACCGTTGAACCGGAAACCACTCCCGTCATTATCGCGGACCGCATAAACTGGGTTGCATCAAGCGAACTGACCCAGCAGAGAGAGCGCTTTCTCGAGCGCTTCGAACAGTGGAGGCGGGACTGGGAAAGCCGCGACGCCGATCGCTATGCGCGGCATTACGCG
>CAMYIN010000060.1 GCA_947258495.1 uncultured Gammaproteobacteria bacterium | reverse complement strand
CGGGCCAGCCGTAGTTGGTCCCGGACCGGAGGACATTGACTTCGTCGCCGCCCTGCGGGCCGTGCTCGTGGGCCCAGATGCGGTCCGTTCCCGGCTGCAAGGCGATGCCCTGCACGTTGCTATTGCCGTAGGTATAGATCTCCGGCCGCGCACCGGCACGAGCGGCGAAGGGATTGTCCGCGGGTACGCTGCCGTCGTCGCGCCCGCGCACGATCGATCCGGCGTGATCCGAGAGCTCCTGTGCGCGCGGCCGATCTCCGCGGTCGCCGAGGGTGATGTAGAGCAGGCCCTCGGGGTCGAACAGCAGCCGCGAGCCGAAATGACGACCGCCGTGGGATTTGGGCAGGGCGCGGAAGATGACCTCTGCATCCTCGAGTCGGTTTCCGTGGAGCCGGCCGCGCACGACCTCGGTGCCTACACCGCCGTCCCCCGCGGCGGCGTAGGAGAGATAGACCAGACCGTTTTCCGAAAACCTCGGATGCAGGGCGACGTCCAGCAGACCGCCCTGGCCGCCGGCGCGGATCTCTGGCAGACCGCTGACGGGCTCGGGATGGAGGCGGCCGTTGTCGGTCATCCGCAGCCGACCGGCGCGCTCCGTCACCAGCATGCGTCCGTCCGGCAGAAACGCCAAGCCCCACGGGTGATCCAGTCCCTGCGTGACGATTACCAGCTTGAATCGATGCTTTTCCGAGTCGAACGCGTTGTCGGCCGCCCACGTGGTGGATCCGAAAACGGCGACCGCCAGTAACATGCACAGCGTCTTTGTCATGGAGCTTTCTCCCGCGGAGTGCGCGGCGCGCACCATTTGTCCCTGCAGATTGTAGGCATAAAACCGGTTCGCCACTATCGCCCGACATGCGAATTCATGCACCGCAAGGTAAACTTCCCCCGGCACCGTGCATCGTGACGACCTGCGCGTTCCACATTACTGCAAAACTGCGGAGGCAGGAAGACCATGGGCAATGACATTACTCTGAAAGCGAACGACGGCCACGCACTGGGCGCGTACCGCGCGGGGCCCGGCGGAGAATCCCGCGGCGGCATCGTCGTGCTGCAGGAGATCTTCGGCGTCAACGCGCATATTCGCGATGTCTGCGACGGTTTCGCCGCCGACGGATACAGCGTGATCGCCCCCGCGCTCTACGACCGCTCGTCGAAACGCGATTGCCAACTCGGCTACACGCCGGAGGACGTCGAACTCGGCCGCAAACTGCGTGAGGAATTTTCCTGGGAAGACACGATCCTGGACGTCGGCGCGGCGGTGGTAACGCTCAAGGACGCGGGTCTCAAAGTCGCGGCGGTCGGCTATTGCTGGGGCGGTACGATTTCGTACCTCGCGGCCACCCGTCTGCCCATCGACGTCGCCGTCGTCTATTACGGCGGCCAGATCATGCCCTATGTCGACGAGCGCGAGAACTGCCCCTTGCTGATGCACTACGGCAGACAGGATGCCGGAATTCCCCTGAGCGACGTCGAGCGGATCGCCGGCGCGCACCCGAACGCCGCCGTCCACCTCTACGATGCCGGTCACGGTTTCAACTGCGATCGCCGCGACAGCTACGACGCGGAGGCGGCCCGCCTCGCGCGCACGCGCACCATGGAGTTCTTCGCCGCGCATCTGGGTTGATGCCCGAGCCGGCGCCGGCATCCGGACAAGTTGTACGTCTGCCGCTGCAACGCGCCTGGGCTTTAACGTGCGGCGGTTCGTGAGCAGAAAAACGAGTGCGACAAGCGACGCGGATATCGCACCCGGATTCTTGTCGAACACGAGAGGCCTGATAACGTTTGTTTCGCGACAAGACAATGCCCAACGACCGTAGCGAATTCAGCTGGTACAAGTGGCCGGCGCGCGCAGTAGCGCTGGTCGGCGTCCTGCTGCTCGGGCCGGTGGGCGTACTGTCCTTCGGCGACCTGGACCTGGACACTCACTGGAGCGCGGCCAGCCGGGACAGCAGCGAGCAGGCGCCGGTGCCGGCGGACGAACCGGCGGCACTGGTGCAGGTCTACGGCGCGCGCGCGCACAACTGGCGCGGCGCCTTCGGCATTCACACCTGGATCGCCACCAAGCGGCGCAACGCCAGGCACTACACCGTCTACCAGGTCGTCGGATGGAACGTCTACCGCGGCCGGCCCGCGGTGAGCGTCAGTCGCGGCGGACCGCCCGACTTCCTCTGGTTCGATTCCCGCCCCGAGATCATGCTGGAGCGCCGCGGCACGGGAACGGAGGAACTCATCGACCGCATCGAACAGGCGGTGGCCGATTACCCCTACACCAGCCAATACCGGGTGTGGCCCGGCCCCAACAGCAACACCTTTACGGCGTTCGTCGCCCGCCGGGTGCCCGAGTTGGGGCTGGACCTGCCGCCGACGGCGATCGGCAAGGACTACCTGCCGCAGGGGCAGGTCGTGGACCGCGTGCCCAGCGGCACCGGCTGGCAGGTGTCGCTGCTGGGACTGTTGGGCGTGGGCCTCGCGTGGGAGGAGGGATTCGAGTTCAACGTCCTCGGCCTGTCCGCGGGCGTAGACTTCAATGACCTTGCCTTGCGTCTGCCCGGCTTCGGGCGGATTCGCATCCTTCCCGCCGGATAACGGGAGATGGGGCGGGATCTTTGACCGCCAGCCCCGAACGTAGTCCATGCATTATCGGAGCACGAAAAACGAAAAGCGTAATTTTCATTTTCTCGATTGTTCATATTTTTGTTGGTGAACCAGGTCGGCACGTGCTTTTACCGCGGAAACCCGTATATAAATCAGAGGGCCCCCAGAGATTCGACGTAAAGGACTCAGCGGGATTGAGACACACGATATGACGCGTGCAATCTTAGTGCTTGTTCTTGGGGCATCGCTGTCGTCCTGGATGGCGCAAGGCTGTGCGCGCTCCGCGCGTGGAACAACGGATGACAACAGTCAGTCGGTATCTCGCCCCGTCGCCACGCAAGTTGCGCCGTCATCGGCGGCGAAGCCGGAAATGAATACCGGTTCTGCCCCTGTTGTGCGGCGCGAAGCCAGAAACGACATGGAGTTCGTAGCTATTCCCCAGGGCTGCTATCGAATGGGTCAGTCTACCGAGGAGCGCGCCGCCCTGGTGGCGGAGGTCGGCTTGAGCAGGTACCAGGACTGGTATGCCGATGAACGCGGCCATCGCGTGTGTGTCGACGGCTTCTGGATGGCGCGGCACGAGCTGACGCGAACGCAGTTTCGTCAATTCGTCAATGCCACAGGATATCGCACGGACGCGGAAAAAAATACGGGCGGCGAAACGGGCTGTCGTGTCCTGGAGGAGGACAAGTGGACCTGGCGTGCAGGTCAGTCCTGGCGTGATCCGGGTTTCCCGCAGAGTGACCGTCATCCGGTGGTGTGCGTTTCCTGGAACGACGCCACCGCCTACATAGAGTGGCTGAACGGCGAGACCGATCGACGTTATCGTCTGCCGACCGAAGCCGAATGGGAGTACGCCGCACGGGGAGGGACGACGACGCCGCGATATTGGGGTATGGACGACACCCAGGCGTGCGACTACGCGAGCGTGGCGGACAGAGGTCACAATTGGACCAACGCGTTTCCGTGCGACGACGGCCACGAGCACACGGCGCCGGTGGGGACGTTCGCCGCCAACGCCTACGATCTGCACGATACGCTGGGCAACGCCTACGAGTGGACGTGCTCGTCGTACGCAAAAAATTACGACGGCAGTGAGAACGTATGCACCAGCTCTGCGGACGAGCCGCACGTGATTCGCGGCGGATCCTGGAACGGCAAACCCCGGAACGTGCGCGCCGCGGCGCGGATCTGGCAGTTCCCGGAAAAGCGCAACGGCAGCGGCGGCTTTCGACTCGCTCACGATCTCGAACCCTGAATCATTCGCAACAGCGTGGTCGGCACCCGTTTCGCCGTATCACCGCGTCTGGGGATATGACTTAAAAAAAGCGGCTATCGAACCTGAACGGAGTCAAACCTTCCGCGGCACGCCGTCGATACCGCCGTGTAGGCTCGTCGTCGGCACCCCTGCCGGCGACGGTCCGGTAAATCTACACTCGCTTCGATCTATTGGCTTGCTGAGATCCGTTATCGCGCGACGCGGTCGAAAACCTCGGCGAAGCGCTGCATTCCTTCTGCCAGTATCTCGTCCTGGATAGTCAGCGGCGGGAGAAAGCGGATGACGTTTCCGCGCACGCCGCACGACATCGGTTGTCCTCCTGCTCGTCGCCTTCACCCTGTTCCGTCCCGGTTTCTGGATGGATCTCCTGGTGCCGCCGTTGCAAAGCAGCCCGCCCGCGCAATTGACCCAGGTGCTCGGCGACCTGCAGCCGGGGCAGGAGCTGCGCCTGCAGATCGACGGCCTGGACGAGGTGGGTTCGCCACGCAGCTTCGTCGCCGTGCTGGCGGTGCCCGAGGGCAAGGACGGCGCCGAGCGCCTCGCGAACGCCGGACTGGAGATCACGGAGAGCGAGGGACAGATCGTGATCGTTACCGCCGCGTTCGACAGCGTCGCCGAAAAGGCCGGCCCGGTCTTCGATCAGAAGATCACCGGCTTGATGGTGCCGACGGCACAAGCGTGGAAGCAATTGATGTTCATACCTGCCCTGGCGCTGCTGGTGATGATAGGATGGCTGCAGCGCCGCCGCAGCGGAGTCGAGGGCGAGGGGCGCGTTTCCAAACCGGTCGAGGCATGAGAGACGGAGGGTCGTGGTGTACAAAGACATACTGTTGCCAGTGGATTTGAATCACAAGAGTTCCTGGGAGAAGGCGCTGCCGGTGGCGTTGGAGTACTGCCGCGCGTTCGGCGCGCGGCTGCACGTGATGACGGTGTTGCCGGACTTCGGCATGTCGATCGTGGGCAGTTATTTTCCGGAGGGGTTTGAGAGCAAGCACCGGGACGAGCTCAACCGGCAATTGCACGCGCTGGTTGCTGAGAACGTGCCCAAGGACGTGAATGTCCAGCACATCGTCGCCGAGGGGACCCCGTACAAGGAAATCCTAACAACGGCGGAGCAGATCGGTGCCGACTTGATCGTGATGGCCTCGCACCGGCCGGAGTTGCAGGATTATCTCGTGGGACCTAACGCGGAACGCGTGGTGCGGCACTCGAAGCGATCAGTGCTCGTCGTACGGGAATGAATCTAGGGTAATGCCGGCGCGTGACGCATACGTCAGCGCGACAGGGCCCGGGAGGGCGGATGCTGCGACAGCCCGGTTTCCGCTTCAGCCCGACAGACGATCAGCTGCGAACGTTCCCGAAAACTCGTCGAAAGACTGTCGCCAGCTCGTACCCGGCCAGTTCAGTGCCATCTCTCCGCATAGCGGACGATACACCGCGGTGTACAAGGTCACACGCGTCGGATCCACGACAAAGTCGTCTTACGCCCACGTCTCTTCCATGTTGAGGTTTCTCCATCCGGTCTGCGGGTCGAAGTACGGATCGATGAGTTGCCGAGCGAAATGGGCATGGCATAAACTCGCCCGGCGACAGCCTGCGGAAATCTTCCTGCGACGGAAACACCGTGTAGTACTCGATGGTCTCGAGTTTGGTCATCGCGTCCTGCGCGGCCTTACGGAACTTCGCGATGTCTGCCTTGCGCGCCGAGCGGTCGCTCAACTGCGAGGTATAGTGTTCGAGCCGGTGCCAGGTGTCGAAGCGCAGTTGCGAGGCACTGTGGTAGAAATCCAGGGATTTGCGCAGTGTTTCCTTCGGACTTTCAGACATGACGATTGCGCTCGCAGTTCGGCGTCCCGTGGGCGTCATTGTCGTAATTCGCCGATGTCCTTCGTCGCCGGCTCGTGGTGGACCATTCCCGACACGGCGGCGACCAACTCCGATTGATTTGTCGCTTCGGGAGCCGCGGCCGCGGAAGCTGATTGTACCAGTCCCCTGAGTTCACGCATCGCCACCGACAGCATGGTGAAGTCCGGCGTAGGACCGGAGCGCAATTCGGCGATGATCTGGCTGCAGCGTTCCATCGGCAGCCGGTTGCGCTCCGCCCACGCGGCCACCAGCATGTCCATGTCGGCGTCCGCGGTCGCGCCGGCCAAGACGCTCGTCGTAATCTGCTTGTGGAGTTGGAAAAGATCGTCCCGCAGCGCGGCGCGCGCCATGATCTGCCAGTGCGTATCCCGCGGCAGATCGGCGATCCGGTCTCTCAGCCAGTGCAGGTCGAGACGCTCGCCGACTTCGAAATACCCGTCCGCGACCCGTTCCACGTCGAGATCGGTCGCAGACGCGACTTCGACCAGGTCCAGACCGGAGGACAGTGACGTGAACATGGCGACCCGCATTGCCAGTTCCTCGGGGACGCCGGTTTGTATCAATTCGTCGGCTTTGCCCTGTGCCGATGTGCGTTCCTCCTCCCCGACGTGATTGGTCATGGTGGCGGCGAGGCGATCCAGGGCGGGGCCGTAACGCTCGACGTCGTCGGCGACGGAGAGCGGGCGCGGACGGTTTCGAAGGATCCAGCGTGTCGTGCGTTCAAGGAGTTTACGCGTATCGAGCAGCATCGCCAGCTGCACGTCGGCGGCAACGCGGTTGTCGAGCGCTTCGATCTGCGCCCACAGATCCGGCAGCGCGAAAATTTCCCTGACGATGACGTAGGCGCGTGCGATGTCCGCCTCGGCGGCGCCGGTCTCCTCGCGCAGACGAAAGGCGAAACTGATTCCCGCCCGGTTGACCATGCCGTTGACGATTTCCGTCGCGATGATTTCTCGGCGCAGGCGATGTTGGGACATAGCCTGCGAAAAGCTCTCGCGCAGCGGCGTCGGAAAGTAATTCGCGAGGGTCCGTTCGAGATACGGCTCGTCCGGCAGATCGGAGGTCAGCAGGCGGTCGTAGAGCCCGATCTTGACGTACGCGAGGACCACCGCGAATTCGGGCGACGTCAGTCCTTCGCCGGCATTCTTGCGTTCCAGCAACAACTCTTCGCCGGGCAGGAACTCGAGGGTCCTGTCCAGTTTCCCGGTGTGTTCCAGGTCGCGCAGCAGGCGGCTGTGCACGTCGAGCATCTCCCTGGACTGGGCGTTGGCCAGACTCAGGGCCTGGGTCTGCAGGTAGTTGTTCTTGAGCACCAGCCGTGCGACTTCGTCGGTCATGCGCACCAGCAGGTCGTTGCGCTGCTTCATGGTCATATCGCCAGCGCCTACCACGGCGTTGAGCAGGATCTTGATGTTCACTTCGTGGTCCGAGCAGTCGACGCCGCCCGAATTGTCGATGGCGTCGGTATGTACGCGCCCGTTGCGACGCGCGAACTCGATGCGCCCCAGCTGCGTGAATCCGAGATTGCCGCCCTCGCCGACAACGCGGCAGCGCAGCTGCTCGGCGTTGATGCGCACCGCGTCGTTGGCGCGATCGCCGACGTCGGCGTTCTGCTCGCTGGACGCCTTGACGTAGGTGCCGATGCCGCCGTTCCAGAGCAGATCCGCCGGCGCCGTGAGCATCGCGCGTATGAGTTCGTTGGGCGTGAGCGCTGGCGCGTCGACTTGCAGCGCGGCGCGGGCCTCCGCGGACAACGGTATGGATTTGGCGCTGCGGCGGTAGACGCCGCCGCCGGGGGAGATCAGGTCGCGGTCGTAGTCTTCCCAGCTCGAACGCGGGAGTTGAAATAGCCTTTGTCGCTCTGCGAACGAACGCGCGCAGTCGGGATTGGGATCAAGGAAGATATGCTGGTGATTGAAAGCGCCGATGAGCTTGATGCGCGGTGACAGCAACATGCCGTTGCCGAACACGTCGCCGCTCATGTCGCCGATGCCGATGACGGTGAAGTCCTCGCTCTGGGTGTCCAGGCCGAGTTCTCGAAAGTGCCGTTTCACCGATTCCCAGGCGCCGCGCGCGGTGATGCCCATGCCCTTGTGGTCGTAACCCGCCGAGCCCCCGGAGGCGAAGGCGTCGCCCAGCCAGAATCCGTAAGAGCCGGCCACCTCGTTGGCGATGTCCGAGAACGTCGCGGTGCCCTTGTCGGCAGCGACCACCAGGTAGGGGTCGTCGTCATCGTGACGCACCACCTTCGGAGGGGGAACCACGTCGCCGCCCACGAGGTTGTCCGTAACGTCGAGCAGTCCGCTGATGAAGTTCTTGTAACAAGCTACGCCCTCGGCAAGGATCTGTTCGCGGTTGCCGTCGACGGGCGGGCGTTTGGGAACGAAGCCGCCTTTGGAACCCACCGGCACGATGACGGCGTTCTTCACCATCTGCGCCTTCACCAGCCCCAGCACTTCGGTGCGAAAGTCCTCCGGCCGATCCGACCAGCGCAGGCCGCCGCGGGCGATGCTCCCGCCCCGTAAATGCACTCCCTCGACGCGCGGCGAGTAGACAAAGATTTCATACTTCGGTCGGGGCTCGGGCATGTCGGGGACGCGGGCGGAATCGAGCTTGAAGGACACGTAATCCTTGTTCGAACCGTCGGCCGCCGGCTGATAGTAATTGGTCCGCAGCGTCGCGCCGATAGTCTCGCTGAAGCTGCGCAGTATCCGATCCTCATCCAGGTTGGCGACGTCGTCCAGGGCCGCGCGGATGCGCGTCTCGACGTCGGTCGCGGCGTCCACGCGGGCTTCCGCCCGCTCGGGGTCGAAGCGCGCCGCGAACAGGTCCACCAGCAAACGCGCGATAGCGGGATTGCCGGCGAGCGCGCGCTCCATGTACTCCTGGCTGAACGTTGCCCGCACCTGTCGCAGGTATTTGCAGTAGGCGCGCAGAATGACGACTTCGCGCCAGCTGAGGCGGGCGCGCAGCGTGAGGCGGTTGAACCCGTCGTTCGACACCTCGCCCCGGAAGATACGTACGAACGCGTCCTGAAAGATCTCCTTGACCTGGTCCAGATCGAGATCCTCCTCCGAATGTTCCATGCCGAAGTCGTGTATCCAGATCCGCGCACCACCCGGCAGGGTGATTCTGCTCGGGTCCTCGTCGATCACCTTGAGGCCCATGTTTTCCATCATCGGCAGGGCCTCCGAAAGCGGAACCGGGCGGCCGTAGTTGAACAGCTTGAAGCGCAGGAAGTTGTCGGCCCCCTCGAGAGGCTTGTACAGGGCCATGGCGATGTCTCCCGGCCCCTTGAGCCGGTCCAGCTTGCGTGCGTCGTGCACCGCAAGCTCGGGGGCATAGGATTCGCGATAATCGGCGCGAAAGCCTTCCCCGAAGCGGCGAAACAATCGCGTCCCCTCTTCCTCGCCGCACTGCTCCAGCAGGGCCTGGTGGAGATGGTCCCGCCACGGTCGGGTCGCGGCAACAATACGCGCCTCTATGTTGTCGGCGTCGTAATGCGTGGTCGCCCCCGGGGGAGTAAGGATCACGTAGTGCACCCGCGCCAGTACGGATTCGCTGATCTGGACCGAGAACTTGATGCATTCGCCTTCGAGCGCCTGTTCCAGGATTTCACCGATGCGCTGCCGCACGCCGGTGCTCATGTGGTCGCGGGGGATGAATACGAGACAGGAGAAAAAGCGCCCATACGGATCGCGCCGGATGAAGACCGTCGTCCTCTGCCGTTCCTGCAGATGCAGAATGCCGAGAGCCGTATTCAGCAACTCATCGTCGGAAATCTGGAACAGCTCGTCCCGGGGAAAGGTCTCGAGAATATTGACCAGCGCTCGGCGCGCGTGACTGTGCTCGTGATAACCGCTGCGATCGATCACCTTGGCTACCTTGCGTCGCAACAGCGGAATGGTTCGAGTGTCGCTGATGTAGGAACTCGCGGTATAGAGGCCGAGAAACCGGCGTTCGCCGACGACGTTGCCGTCCTTGTCTATCTGTTTAACGCCGATGTAATCCATGTACCCCGGGCGATGCACCGTGGATTCGGAACCCGAACGGGTAATGACCAGTAGTTCCGGTTTTTGCGCCAGGCGGCGGGCCTCCGGGGACAGCGCGGCGAAGCTCTGGCAGATCAGGTCGGTATTTTCCCCGGTTTCCGTTTTTCTCAATATGCCGAGCGCGGTGTTCGGGACGATGTGCAAGCGATCTTCGTTGTCCGTGTGGGTCAGCGTGTGTTCCCGATAGCCGAGAAAAATGAAGTGCCCGTCCCGCAACCACTGCAGGAACGCTCGCCCCTCCTTCAGCTCCTCGGCGTCCAACGGCGGCGGATCGGCGTCGAGTTCCTGCAATATACTGTCCAGGCGCTCGCACATGGCGCCAAAATCCGATACCACGGTGTGCACGTCCTGCAACGCCTCTTTGATCGTTTGTTGCACCCGCTCCAGCGTCGCGCCCGAGGTCTGTCGATCGATTTCGAAATGCATGAAGGATTCGAGATCGGCGCCCGCGAGCGGCGAATTGCCGTCGGCGACTTTCGTCAGATTTCCTTCGGCGTCGCGACTTACGTACATGACGGGATGGATCGCCAGATGGATGGACAGACCGCAGCGGTTGATCGCCATGCGCGCCGAGTCGACCAGGAAGGGCGTGTCATCGGCAACCACTTCGACAATGGTGTGAGAGGATTGCCAGCCGTGTTCGTCGAACCGAGGGTTGTAGACGTGGATCTTCGCCTCGTCACCGGCCTTGCGCTGGTGGGCCAGGTTCCAGTGCGCAATCGCGGCGCCGTACAGGTCCGATATCCGCGATGCCTGCAGGTCTTTGACTGACGTGTTGCGATAGTAGCATCGGACGAAATGCTCGACGACGCTCTCCTGGTCGGGCATGCGCTCGCGTACAAGGGCGATTATCTGCTCAATGATGTGATCCCAACTCTCCGTAATTGCACGAGCCATATCGATAACTCCTCTGCGTGTCATTCAGCCAATTCGTGTGGGTATTGCCCCCGATCGTCTCGGTGTTAGGGAACCGGGTTCTCGATCGGGGCGGAAACGACGGGTCGAGGCGCAGCCTCGAGGGTGCGCTTGCCTGTTGCCTGGGGCGACCGGTGTCGGCAGGTGCAGCCGAAAATCGTGTCTTGGTGTGACGAGCATCCGTAATTCAAAGTGACGCGTCGCGTGGCGCTGTGGGTAAATGATACGCCGATGTCCCTTTCAAGATCATCCCATCAGCCCGGCCGGTGCGGCGATTCGGGGTGATGAGGAGGGAGGTGTTCGTTTCACGGTCGGGTCGCCATCGGCATCCTCATTATTCAGGATCTGGTGGCGCTGGCCGTACTCAGCCTCGCAGGGGGTCACACCCCTTCGTTGCTGGCCTTGCTGGTGCTGGCGCTGCCGTTTGCCCGGCCCTTCATCCACCACCTGGTCGACGTCAGCGGCCACGACGAACTGCTGGTGATGATCGGTCTGCTGCTGGCGCTGGTGGTGGGCGGTTTCGGCTTCGAGAGCGTCGGCCTGAGCTCCGAGCTGGGCGCGCTGCTGCTCGGCGCGCTGTTGGCCAATCACTCGCGTTCGCAGGAGATCGCCAAGGCCCTGTGGGGCATCAAGGAAGTATTTCTCATCGGATTTTTCCTCCGATTACCTGCGCGCCCGTGACGAACGCATCGTCGGTCTGGATACCGACCCCGGCAAGGTTCAGCAGCATCTGCAGCAAGGGCGTCGCGTGGTTTACGCAGATGCGGAGGACCCGGCATTCTGGCAAGGATTGCATACCGACCACCTGAAGGCGGTGATTCTCGGTATGAACGATGCCGTCGCCAAGGCAATCGTAACTCGTCAACTGCGCAAACACGGTTTCGACGGCGTTATCGTTACCAGCTGTCTGTACGACGACGAGGCGGACATGATCAAGCGTGCGGGCGCCGACGAAGCCTTCCTGGTCTATAGCGACGCCGGCATAGGACTGGCCGAGCACGTCCGCGAAGCACTCTATGGTACCGATTCGTACTGATTTGCAGTTCGAGTACTTTCGGTGGTGGTGCCGATAGTCACCTTCGCGGTAAATAGAGGAACTATCTAGGGGTTTCTCGACCTGGAACGAGCAGTTGCTGCTGCCGCAATAGACGTTCTATAGATCGTGCCGCCACGCGATGTCCGGCGGGTGTAAAATGCCCATCGTAAGAGTAGAAAAGCGGGAAATCGGAAGCGGTAAGAAAATCCGCCAGCATGTTGACGAACGGTATGTTGTACTCAGCGGTATAGTCCTCGAGATATTGAAACAACTCGGTGGAGTACTGCTTTTTATCGAACCCTCTAATGGATCTCCCCTCGCTCCATTCCTTTCCATTCACGAGCACGCCATACGGGTATGCCGTAATAACGAAACGAGCACCTTTTGCAAATAATACATCTCTTATTAAAGTCAGATATTTTGCAGAATGATCGAAGTATCTTTTCCAGTCGCCGGCGTTCTCACGCATCGGCAGGTCCCGATCATATTCAATGTCGCCGGATATTATTTTCGCCTTTTCATAGTAAAAAGGCATATCACGAGCACCAACTAGTCTATACAGCTGTTCCACTATCAGCGCGTAGAATTTAGAATTTCGAAACCAGGGAATGGTGGCGTCGACTCGTTTTTCCGGCTCGGTATAAAACCATTGAACGTTGATAGGGCGAACTCGAATCGGCTTTCCGCGTTCGTCGAATTCCGAGATGTTGGCGTACTTATAGTCGTCCTGAACATCGGAAATATCATAATTCAAGATAACCAGATCCGGATCGATGGCGAGGCCTTTGTCGATAAGCAGCAGATATTCCAATATCGGTGAATAGGAAGAACAACCGCCATTTATGACCTCGTAGACGACGTCAGACTTTTTTGATTCGTTCAGATCGTTTTCCAGAAGTGCAGCAAATGTCTGGTCCGAGTTGACTCCTTTACCAAAGGTAAACGAGTCGCCTAGCATTAATATTCTAAAAGTCTTCTCCGGCTTTTGGACGGAGAATTCTTTGCCGCGAAAACCGTATTTGTTTATCTTGTAAACAACGTTGTATTCGCGACTAAAACCTCGCCTTGTCGAACCAGGAACGAGTCTATGATGGAGAATGGGGTCCTTTTCTGAATAATGTCCGTTATATCTTTCTACCGCTCGAACTACCGCCTCTCCAAGAACGAATGCGACGAAAAGCGACAACAACAGCAGACCCGCAGGCAAAAAGGAATTTTTCAATTTGGTTGGTGTTGGCATGGTTTGCTAATTGGGGACAGACCCCCATTTCGCCCGCACCGCCCATGCCCTCGATTTTCGTCGGCCCACGTTGGGGGCGCGTAAGTCCACCCACAGGTCCTCGACGTGGATCGCCTCTGCTTACTGCAACCCTCGTGTGCACTCCTGTGGATCGATGGTCCCCAGGCTCTCGACAATCTTGAAATCACCGTTGTGTGCCTGGGCAATGTACATGTTCATGCGAACGTGATGCTGACCGGGCACCATTTCGGCCGGACCACCGGGTCCCTCAGCGATCTTTGCGTGGTCCAGTGCCTTGATGACGTCTTCCTGTTTCAGCGAGCCCGCCTCTTTCACAGCGGCCTCCCAGAGTCTCAGGCCTCGGTACATTCCTGAACACGCACTGCCGGCGGTGAACTTGGCACTGCCTGGATAGAGTTTGTCGTACTGATCGATCAGTTTCTTGGTGAATGGATCGTTGATGCCCTGGTAGTAATCGAGACAACTGTACAGGCCCTCGACGTGCGCGGCCGGCACAAGGTTCAGGAAATTCTCGTCGAAGTACGTGCACACCAAGTGTCCACCTCGCTTCGTGAAACCGGAGTCATACAGCTGCTCCAGGAACGGCGTAAGCCCGGGAGGAACGATGGTATTGAACACCACCTCCGCACCACTGGACGCGATCCTGTCAATAGTCTCGCCGTAGTCGGCGTGATCGAGCGGGAAGTACTCCTCTCGGACGATTTTGCCGCCGTTGGCTGTGACGACTTGCCGGACCTTCTCGTTCATCGTGTGCGGCCAGATATAGTCGGCCGACGGCAAATAGAATTTCTTCGCCCCCGTTTGCCGCATCAACCACGGAATAAGCGGATCCACCTGCTGCGCCGGCACCGGGCCCGTGCAGAAGATGAGCCGGTCGCATTCCTGCCCCTCGTACTGCTCGGGGTAAATGTAAAGTGTCTTGCCGTTGTCTACGGCCGGACCCTTGATCGCCTGCCTCGTCGAGCTGTAGATGCCACCCAGGATCACATCGACTTCATCTTGTTGAACAAGCTTGGCCGCTTTGGCCTCCGCCACACTATCCGTCGTTTCACTGTCCTCGAGGTACAGATCCACCTGTCGCCCCAATAAACCGCCGTTTGTATTGATTTCATCGACCACCATCCTGGCCACGTTTGCATTGGCGATACCCATGAACGAAAGCGGACCCGTCTGGTCGGTGACTACTCCCACCTTAATGGATGATTCTTTCATGGCGTTCACTCCTGTCATAACAGATTGCTGGCGAGCGGGAAAAGTAACGGGAAATAGGGGTCAGAGAACAATTAGCGCTAATATTAGAAGAAATTGTTCTCTGACCCGGTTTTTCTGTTCGCTCAACTCGAGGTTCTTCTCTTTGCTTCCTTGAGATGCGACAAGACCCAATGTTGAGCAATTCGGCCATACTGGCGCGCAATGTCCAGCGGTGCCGCAACCGCAACACAGAACACGCGCTGGCCGTCAAACTCGATCGGTAGCGTGACGCCTTCCATCATACCCTCGGATTCGGCGGCGTCATCCGCCGTCGCCTCATACACATCGGCTTCGCCCGCCATAACTTGGGCGCCCCCTTCGTGAAACTTACCGATTCTCTCCGCCACAGACGAAGCAATGATCTCACCACGCTGCGCGAAGATGGAGACGACCGCATTGATTTCAGCGGCAAGCTGCTCGCAGATCTCCTGTAGCAGTCTCTTATTTAGCGTTTGTTGTGTCGCCGAAAGACTCTCGTATTGATCTATGACTCGGTACGTGGTGATCGGATACGCCAGACCCTTGACTTGGATTTGTCCCGCGGGTTCACAATTTATGTCTTCCTTGACGTGGGCATAGGTCTCATAAGATATGAGTATCCCTCCATGGTCAGCCTCGTGTTCGAGGCGGGAGGCCAAGTTGACGGACCCGCCAATGATCGTGTAATCCATGCGATCCTCGCTGCCAAAATTGCCGACCGTGCAGTAACCCGTGTGGATCCCGATTCGGCAGGTGAGTGGCTTTTCGAATCCGGCTTGCCGCCAGCTCACAGCCAGTTCCTTGATGCGATCCCGCATGGCGATCGCCATACTGACGCACGCCAGCGCATCCTCTCTCACCCCACGGCTCTCCGGGTCGCCGAAAAAAACCATGATCGCATCACCGATGTACTTGTCTATGGTCGCGCCGTGGTCAAATGCGATTTGCGACATCTCGGTGAGATATTGATTGAGTAGTTGCGTGAGATCCTCGGACTCCATCTTGTCCGTGGTCTCAGTGAAACCGACGATATCTGAAAAAAAGACGGTCAACTTCTTGCGCTTACTGGCAAGGGCAACCTCCTGCTTGCCCTCGAAGATCGAAGAGTACACCTGCGGCGAGAGGTACTTGGCGAGCTTGTTCGAGAGTGTCTCTAGTTCTTTGTTCTTGCGGGAGATCTCCTCGGCGGCTAGGCGCTGCTCCTCGGCCATTTCGTTGAGCTTGCGCTCGTTGCGATCGCTCAGGCGCATCAGTCGACGCGTTGTCTTTAAGAGCTTCTGGTAGTTTGTAAGCAGACTCTCGAATGCGTCGCGGTCCTCCGCCTCGCGCAACCTCCCGTTTTCGAGAACGTTCCTGCCGGCCTCAATGACCGCCTCTTCCTTGGCGAACAGTGACTTTTCCGCCACTAATCTTCCATCTTTTCCAGGTGGAACTTGGCGTGGTCGAGGTCTTCGCCGAATTCTTCACCGAGTTCTTCCATGGTGTCGTCTTCGGCATCGTAGTACCAGTAAACCTCTACCGCACCGCCGCCCTCAGCTGCCTCGTCAAGTTTATCCATCAGCATCATGATCGCCTTTGCGCTCGAACTGTTGAAGTAAATCAGCTCAAAGTCGAACCGGCAGTTGCTGTTCCCCAAGTTCCCAAGGTACTCATCCAACGCTTCGAAGATGGGATCATAGAATTCCGTCACATCCTCGGGATAGGATTCGCCGGAAATTTTCAGGTGGTTATTGTCAAAGTCAAAGGAAACTTCCGGCGTACGGTTCGTGGCTTTTATTTCTAACTTTTCCATAGGTAACTCTTTAGATTAGACGCAGGCTCGCAGCGCAAAGAACACATAGTCACGGTCAAGATCCATGAAGTCGAAATCGATGGGTTTTGAAGCGCGGCGCGCAATCTCGATCATTCCCACGCCGGCGCCCTTGCTGCCTTCCTCGGTCGGCGCCTTTAACTTGGCCTTGTACAACGCTTTCAGTTCTTGCTTACCCATGGAACGTATCTCTTGCAAACGTTTGCGAAGGCGCTCGACATCCGCCCGTTCTATCAGGTTTCCGGCATGCACGACGTACTCCCCATCCTCGTCGCCAATAGTCAACACGCCGTAGCGCAGCTCCAACGGCCCATCGGCGTCCGGTGGTGATTTCTCGGCGGAATATCGGATCATGTTTTGCATTTGTTCGACGAATATAGCGAACACGTTTCGGATGGTCTTGGTATCCGCGTTCTCAATGGACAACTTGTGTTTAATGGCGTCCCCGACGCCGCCCAATACCTGCTCGTTGAGGTAACCACTATAGGCGATCACAATGTGCTTCTTTTGGAGCACAGAACGCAGATCAAATAGATCTTTGGCCAGCGTTAACATTGGTGGCGACTCCTAGGCAGCGCGCGGCACAAAACCCATCACCGTGAGATCATCTCGTCTCACCTGGTCCCCTTGATATTCGGCGACCGTCCGCGACAATTTTTCCGCCTGATTTTCCATGGGGAGTTCCTGATTTTGCATGATGAATTCCAGTAGACGCTTCTTACCGAAAGATCGACCACGGGGTCCTCCCACTTGGTCGATCAACCCGTCAGTGGTCATGTAGAATC
>CAMYIN010000059.1 GCA_947258495.1 uncultured Gammaproteobacteria bacterium | reverse complement strand
TTTTGTTCGAGTTCCTGCGCCTCGGCCATCGTGTTTCCCGAGAATGCCCACGCATGAAAAAGCAGAAAGGCGATTACGACAATGCGCATGGATAAATTTCAATCTCCAACGTGGCTTACCAAATCCTTGCGGCGACTAAATTGAACATTAAAAGAGTTTCCGATGCCTCAAGCACTTCAATTTCCCGCCTGATCCTGTAGCAAAACGCGTAATAGCAAAAACCTTAAAACATTAGAGTAACTATCACGTCAAGTTGACCGACATGTCGTCAAGACGCACCCAACCAGCCCTTGCCTTGCCGATTTACTGGTATCATTCAGAATCCAATACGCCCTATTCAGGATGTTTTCGCCGCAAATCAAGTCAGCAGTTATTCTCATAAGAGATTCGCGTCCAAATCACCGCCAAACCAAGTCTTAGATACCAAAGAGCGATACACGAACACAACTGTTTCAGCGTCTGTTTATTTTGTTCGCGCATTTAATGGCTGGTACACACCAACGACAGCAATGGGTAATGAGAGTCCGTCCTGTTACAGCGCAGAAACCTGTTCTGATGTTTTCCGGGAACGGCGGTAAAGGGCACAGAAGGGAAATACGACTTAAGGCTGCTGCAAAACCAAGTTGCAAAATCATGGACGGCGGTAACGTGGTGCATACCGGACCGTCAACAAGCAAGTTTCTTCGTACGTCGAAGGTCAGGTCATGGCCGTTTGCCGCATGACGCACCGCAGCAGTCGGGACTAGTTTTTTCGCTTTAGCCAATGACGGCTACGAGTAGTCCGCAGCCTACCGCGTTACAACATTGCTACTGCCCGCATCGTGCCCAGCCTGTGTGAAAAGTCGCCGAATATTAAGGTGCTTGGGACGGCGTCCCACATTGGTTGTCTATTTGCATTACGCGAACCCTTAACTCTCCATAGCCACACTCTATAATGGTGAACGGGTGTGTTGTCTTACTACCGACCATTTTGATTTTGAGTATTCACACAGGCTGCGCCCATTGCCGACATACGTTTAGACGATGAAAATGCGTTTTTTCTCTGCAACAAGGAAGTCTCTGAACGACCTCAACGGAGCCGGTCGCAACTTGATCACGCGGAGTCTGCAATTTTGGCCCATAAGAGGCCGTCGCTGAGGGCAGGCGATCTCCCCGAATCGGCTAAGACCCGTCATTCGAGCATCCCGCGAACGGGATTTGTATTGCCGGAAGGCTGCGATTAGTCGCGAGAGGTATTCACACTCATCTAGCCGACATGAGCGCCTTAATGTTATTCCTGATAACCGGGACCGCGATTGTTAGCCTATAAACCTTAAAATCCTCGCCTTACAACAGTCGAAGGAAGTTTGGTTCGCGAACGCTGCTTGTCTATATATGCCTTGCGTCAACGCAGTTTGAGCTAACAGATTTGACAGCGCGGTTGCACTGTCGATTTGAAATCGAACGTCACCCGCGAACTGCTCACCGTTCTCCATAACTCGCGTTATTTTACTTTTTCGTAAAAGCTCGGGTCCACGCTTGCGCTGTAGTCGTCCAACGCGCGCTCGATCGCACCCTGTTGTTGAAAGAAGTCCGCCACTTCCTTTAGAAAAACCTGGACGCCGCCGCCCAGCCAGCGTGTGGTCAGCTGTTCGCCGCGCGTGTAGAAATCGAACAGCGATAGCACAATGTCTGATTCTTTTAGGGTCAACCCCGCGGCCTTGGCGATGATCGGCTTGGCTTTTCGCGGCTCGTCGTCCAGATACTCGATGGCGCGGTCGGTCACCGCCAGGAACTTGACCAGGAGCTCGGGATGCTTGGCCGCAAAGTCCCCAGTCACCGCAATGACATCGAAAGCACGGATGCCGAGGCGGTCCTGTTCGTGGGCGGACAGCAGTTCCCAACCGTGGCCCTTCATGCGACGTAGCGGGCCGCCCCAGGAACAACCCATAGCGAGTTCGCCGCGAATGAACGCATCGTCGATATCGTGCGGCGACATGTCCACCACATCGACTTTGCCGACATCGACCCCCAGGAACACCAGGCTTCGCAGCATCTTGTAGTGGGTGACGGTGTTGAGCGGTACCGCGACCTTGCGCCCCTCGAGTTCGTGCGCGTTGGCGCGGTCAATCGCTTCCTTTTTGTAGATCACGCAGTTGTCGTTCTCTGCGTAAGATACTGCCACGCCGACAGTCTTGATCGGCGCGCCCGCGGTCACCGCGAGCGCGAACGGCACCACGCCCATGGAGTATGAGATGTCTATTTCGCCGGCAACCATGGCATCGGCCATCGCCACACCGGTGTCGAAAGGCCGCCATTCGATCTCCACGCCCAGTTCCTTGTCGTACCACTTCTCAGCCTGAGCCACCTGATTCGCGGTCGGCCATTCCTGGAAGTAGGCGACGGTTACCTTCTCGGGGTCGGCGCCAGCGGCAGGCGCGGCGCCCAAAACCGAAATCGACAGTAAAACCAAAGAGACTATCAGTTTCATCTATGCTTCCAGCTTTTCCGTTTCTGGTACCATTTAAGGCGATTACCCTTTCGCGGTTAATGCGCTACGACCGGTGGAACAATCAGCGTGGGTTCATGCGATCGGCGTAAGACGCTTTTCGCTAGCGAGCCGAGGAAATTGTGACTCATGCCCCGTTCGTGCGAACCCATAACGATAAGATCGCAATTGTGCGGCTCGACCGAGTTAAGGCTTTCCTCCGCCGGATACGATTCGCACACCGTCACGGACTTGATCTGATCGCGTACTTTCCGGTCCTCAGCAGTTTGCTCGGCCCAGAAAGCCTCCTGTCTCTGCTCCAAGCGGTCGCGCGCCTTCTTGACCCGCTCGTCTATGACTTCGTGGCGTTTGTTGTCATCCTGAATATACGCCTGCAATGCGAGCATCGCGTCACCGGATAGTTTCTCCATAACTTGGAGCAGATGGACGTCGGCACCGGTTATTTTCGCGAAATGCATCGCATAGCGAAAAACGATATGCGAATTCTGCGAAAGATCGGTGTTGTACAGTACGTTCTTTATACTGGTTTGCATCTATATCCTACCCGGCCGCGTGATCGTCCGATCAGTAACCGAAGACCCTCGGCAGCCAGAGAGTTATCTCCGGGAAAAAGGCGATAATAAACACTGCGATCACGTTAACTGCGGCAAAAGGCAGGGCCTTGATGGAAACCTCTTCGATGGATGTATTCGAGATGCCCGAGGCTATAAAAAGGTTCTCGCCGAGCGGTGGAGTCTGAAATCCGATACCCAGTGCGCACACCATCACCACGCCGAAGTGAACCGGGTCGATGCCCAGGCTGTAGGCGATGGGTAGCAGCACCGGCGTCAGGATCAGGATCGTGGCCAAAGTCTCCATGAACATGCCAACGAAGAGCAGAAAGGCGATCAGCATAGCCCAAATCACATAGATATTCTCGGTCGCGCTCAGCATCGCCGCGGCGATGATGGCTGGGATCTGGTTCTCGACCAGCAGCCGGCCGAAGACCGTCGCCGTAAACAGGATCAGCAGTACACGGCCGGTGAGCCAGGTCGTCGTCTCAAGCGAACGCCAGAGCGCTTTCCCGTCGAGCTCTCTATATACGAAGAAACCAATGACCAGGGTATAAAAGATGGCGACGATTGCCGCCTCGGTGGGCGTAAAAAAGCCGGAGTAAATTCCGCCCAGGATAACGATCGGCGCCAACAGCGCCCATATCGCTTTGTACAGCGTGCAGAAAATGTTGCGCGCGGAAAAACCCTCGGCAGAGCCGCTGTAGCCCCGCTTCTTGCACGTGATGTAGTTCATAATCAGCAAACTGATCGAGATGACCAGACCAGGCAGCACGCCGGCGATGAACAGCTTCGGAATAGATACGGACTGGAACACGCCGAATTTCTCGACCGCTTCCGGCGGGGGCGCCATGCCCAGCGCGGCGATGCCGAAAATCACCATGGGGATCGAGGGTGGAATGATGATTCCGAGGCTGCCGGACGACGCGGTAATGGCCGAGGCGACGCCCCGGTCGTAACCGCGGTCTATCATGGCCGGAATCATGAGCATACCGACCGCCGCCGTGGTGGCCGGACCGGAACCGGAGATCGCGCCAAAGAAAAGACACGCGAAAACAGTAGCCGCCGATATGCCGCCGGTAAACGGACCCGCAAAACTCTCGGCGACATCCACCAGCCGTCTGGATATACCCGCGGCCTCCATCAATGCGCCGGCGAGGATAAACGCCGGTAACGCCATCAACGGAAAAGATCCAACCGACGTGAATGCGATCTGGACAAACTTGATCGGGTTCTCCTCCAAATAAATGAAGGAAATCATGGCGGACACGCCCAGCGCTACGGTGATCGGTGCGCCCATGATCAGAAGGGCCAGAAAGATCCCGAACAGGAGATAGACGATGGTGGTTTCCATAGCTATTTTTTACGGGCCGCGGGTTCGCGTTGTGTTCGCCCGACTTATTCCTTGCCCTCTTCGATCATTTCCTGCACTGCCGCCTTCTCCGGATCGCGCACGTCGATCCCTTTGACCAGCTTCAGGTAGTTCGCCTGGATGATGCGGATGGTCATCAGCGTAAATGCGATCGGAAGAATCAAATATATATACTTCATGGGAATACCGAGCGTCTGCGACTTCCAGAACAAGTTCATCTTGAAGAAAACGAAATTGAAGCTCAGATAAACGAAGTACACATTGAAGGCTACCCAGAAGAGATCGGCGATCCCTTCAATGATGTTGGTCGTGTTTTTCGACAGCTTCTTGAACTGGAAGGTAACGCGGTTGTGCGCGTAGAGCTTAGCCGCGTAACTGGCTCCAAAGAACACGAACCACACGAACATATAGGTCGCCAGTTCCTCGCTCCAGGAGAAGGAGTAGCCAAAGACCTCTCGGGATACGATTTGGGCAAACAGCAGGACGACGAACGCCGCAAGCAGCGTGCGGCAGATGTAGCTTTCGATGTTGTCGAGGAACTTATAGATCTTGCTGCCCATTCCTCGCGCCTGTCCTGTTACGAAGTTATGTATACGGCGTTGTCTGGCGCGCCCGCTAGCGGGCGCGCCAGACAACGTCCAGAAAACGTAAGGTTACCGTTTGCGATTTGTGTCTTTCAAACGGGGTCGCGTCCCAGGGACTTCAACGCCTCGTTCACCTTTTCCTTGCCGCCGATGCTGTCGTAGAACTTCGGCCACACTGCCTTGGTGGCGGCTTCGATCCATTCTTTTTCGTCATTGGCCGGGTCATCGATCTGCATGCCCTTGGCGATCAGATCCTCCTTCAGGGCGGCTTCGGTGTCGGCTAAATACTGTGCGCTGAACTTCGTTGCTGCCGCACCGGCTTCTAGGATCGCCTTCTGCACTTCTTCGGGCTGATCCTGGAACACGGATTCACTGACGATGATCGGCTCCAGAAGGAACAGGTAGCGCAGATTCGTGATGTACTTCTGCACCTCGTAGAACTTCATCGCGTGGATGGTGATGTAGGGCGTGTCCTGCCCGTCGACTACGCCCTGCTGCAACGCTGTGAAGGTCTCCGACCACGCCATAGGCGTCGGATTGTTGCCCCAGGACTTGTAGGTTTCGATCATGATTTCATTCTTGGGAACGCGCACCACGATGCCCTTTAAATCACCCAAGGTCTTGATCGGTTTCTTCGAATTAGACAGCACGCGAAAGCCCGCGTATGACCACGCAATGATGCGAACACCAGCGTCGCGGATGGTGTTCTCGACCAATTCCTTCCCGATATCGCCCTCAGTCAGTTGCACGGCCTCCTCGAGGCTGAGGATTATGTAAGGAAGCGTGAATACGCCGACGGTCGGTGAAAAGGGCGTTATATTGTTGATGGCGAGAACCGAGAAATCCAACGTACCGAGGGCGGCGTCGTTGACCGTGTTCTGCTCGCTTCCGAGCTGGCCGTTGTGGAACAGTTTTACGTTGTGCTTACCGCCGGTTCTGGCCTCGAACTCCTCGGCGAACTTCTTGCCGGCCGCGTCCTGGGTGCCGCCGGCGGCGTCGCCGAGGGCCATCTTGAACGTCTTCGCCGAAACATCGGCGCTGGGGTAGAGAGACAATGCCGCGGCAAGGCAGGCGGCGGTGGCGAGTTGTCCTGTAAATTTCATACCAAAAATCCTCCTTATGGGCGTAACAGATGTTTGTATGAATTGAGCATTGTGCGTCCGGAACGGCCGTCGGGTCAATGAAAACAGCCAATCAAATAAATTCGGACCCGTTGGATGGCGATGGTCCGGATTTTGTCCATGTCACAAGTGGAATCCGAATCTGGCCAGATTACGCTTGGTTGACAACGAGTGGGGGAGTGGAGGTAGTCCCTCAATAATTTTCAAGTGATCCGTAAATACGTTTTCTATCAGCTGACGAAAGTCTCTTTATGGCCGATGTGGCGCCTGATGCAGTGAATCGATTTGCCGCAATTTCCTCGTATTCACGACCGGCTGCAACGAGCATCAAGCCGAAATTTACCATGAGAATAACATTGTCGATTTACGGGAAATTAGAAGATCTACAAGGAGCGGACTTTCCGAATATTGGATCAATCGGCTCTAGCGTGCCCGTTGCGGATCTTCCTGTTGAGTATCAGAGCGAGTTGCCGCTGTTGGCTAAAAAACCTAGCCTCATGGGGCAGCCGGACATGTCACACTAGTCCGACGCTTCGACGTTGTAGTTATTTGTAGATGCGCTCAAAGCCTTGTTCGCTAAAGCCATGCATACGTTTGTTGCCGATTACTATTACCGGAACTCCGGTAGCCCCCAATTTTTTATACCGCTTTTTTGCTTCGGCTTTTTTCTCGATATCGTACTCGGTGAACGCAATGTTATTTTTCTTGGAGTAGTTTCTGGCGTTTTTGCCGTAGCCGCACCATTCCGTCGAATACATGACGACCTTCCGCCCAACGTCGCGTACTGAACCTTCATATGTGACGTGCGTCTACGTGCTGATTTCGAGCTCTACTTTCTCGACCTGGTTTTTGTCTGGTATCTGATCGCTAAAATGGACTTGCTCATGTTCGTCAACCCATTTATAGATCTCACCATAGGACAAACTGGAAAGCAGTAGCAATGGAATTGTCAGCACAAATGTCTTCATGTTGTTTTTGCGTGAAGTGTGAGCAAACCAGTGCGGCGCTATTTGACGTGTTTGGGTGAGCCAGTCGTTTGCCGCGAGGCCGGGAGTTCTCCGCGAAATCCGCTACCAAGAACCAATTCCGCGATGCGTTGTCTCTGTCTTCGACAGGAACGTGGTTAACGCACCATTCACCATAAACGGTTATCCCGATTTCCGCTTATCAGCCCGCGAACGAAATTCATCAAGTATTTCACTTTAAATACAGATTTTGATTCACATTCCACCCTTCTCCCTCGTCAGGGCTGTGTACTTTTTTGAGAAACTCTATTCAGAGTTCGCGAAAATCGAGGTGTTTCGCCGAATAACCAGATGAAGACAACCATGGCAGAACTGCTTCGGGCAAAGAGGGTTCGGATAGGACTTGAAAGCGCTAGCGGAATAGGGCGAGAATGAATTCTGGAAGCGCACGCCTGCCGCGACGGGCCTCTAAAAAAATGCAATGGCGGTGACCTACCTGAAGAAGGTTCTAGAGAGGACGGATTCAAACGACACGAAGACCCCCGCGACCCTGGCGTGGATGCTCGCGGACATCGACGCCGTCGGGGACGACGCCGATGGTGTGTTCTCGCGGCGTCCGGGTGGCTTGCGCGGGAAAGTCGTGCTGTCGGAATCGGCGCGTGCTGGTGCCGGTCGTCACCGGCCCGAATCCGTCACATCCGATCTGCCATACACTTGCCGACACCAATTTCGCGGCTCGGAGGCGGAGGAGGTTACACCTTGACCGGACACGTCCGACTCGGAATGTATTTTCCGAACGATCATCTGATCCTCGTCCGCCAGGAGATCGCCTGTTGAGCGCGCAGGCGAAGCAGGCGGAAAACCGCACTCACTTCGCAGGGGACTTATCGACTCCGGAACCTATTCCCGAAGCGGGAATCGAGGCCGCGCTTCGTCTCATGCGGAACGGGCGCCTGTTCCGCTACGGCGAGGACCGCTCCGGCCCGTCCGAGGCGGCCATGCTGGAAGAGGAATTCGCCACGCTCACCGGCCGGCGCTACTGCGTGGCGGTGAACTCCGGGGGCTGCGCGCTGTACGTGGCGCTCAAAAGCGTGGGCGTTTCCCCAGGCGACGCCGTGCTGGTCAATGCGTTTACGCTGGCGCCGGTGCCGGGCGCCATCGAGCACGCCGGCGGCAGGGCGGTGCTGGTCGACATCGACGATCGCTACGTCATCGACCTCGACGATCTGGAAGCCAAGGCGAAAAGTTCCGGCGCGCGTTTTCTGATGCTGTCCTACATGCGCGGGCACCTGCCCGACATTAATCGCGTCAGCGCCGCCTGCGAACGGCTCGGCCTCGTGCTCATCGAGGACTGCGCGCATACGCTGGGCGCGACCTGGGCTGGGCGCGCAGCCGGCAGCTTCGGGGAAGTCGCCTGTTTCAGTGCGCAGACGTTCAAGCACGTCAATTCCGGGGAGGGCGGGCTCCTGGTCACCGACGACGACGACATCGCCGCGCGTGCGATACTGCGAAGCGGCAGCTACATGCTCTATACGCAGCACCGGGCGCGTCCGCCCGCTGCGGTATTCGAGCGTCACCGCTATACCGTGCCCAACTGCTCCATGCGCATGTCGGCGCTCGCCGCGGCGCTGATTCGTCCGCAGCTCCCGGCTCTGCCCGGACGTGCGGTGCGGTGGCGGGCCATTCACGCAAATCTGGTGGCGCGGCTGTCGCAGATTCCTCATCTGTGCGTGCCGCCGCGTCCGGCGAAAGAAGGCTTCGTGCCGAGTTCGCTGCAGTTCTCATTGACCGGGCTCAACGTCACCCAGATGCGGTCGTTTGTCGCGGAATGCCGGGCCCACGGCGTGTATCTCAAGTGGTTCGGAGAGGACCGGCCCGAGGGGTTTACTTCGCGTCACGACCATTGGCGTTATCTCCGACAACACTGGCCCACGCCAAACGCGGACCGCATTCTCGCGGGGCTGTGTGACATGCGCTTGCCGCTGTCGCTGAGCGAGGCCGATTGCTGGACCGTGGCCGCCGTGATGGAAGAATCCATGAAAGCAGCGTGGGAGGCCGGACGCGACGAGTCGCAGGTATGACAGCATTGCGCGAGGCCGCTTCTGGCCCGCACGATACCGTGCGGGCATCGCGTCCATCCCCGTGCTCACGCACGGGTTTTTGTTCCGCGATAAAGGGAGGCTTCGCCGTGACAGGATGATCACCGCCTTTCTGCTCTTCGTGGGGATGTTCATGGAGACCCTGGCCGATCATCATGATCCTCACTCCGGTGCTGCTGCCCATTATATACAGCCTGGGGGTGTATCCGGTGCGTTTCGGCGTGGTCATGGTGGCCACCCTCACCATCGGCTTTCAGACACCACCGTTGGGGGAGAATCTGTTCGTGACCTCGGGCATCGGTAGCGCGACCATCGAGGACATCTCGGTCAAGGCGGTGCCGTTCGCGATTACGGCAATCATCGCCATTTTCATCATTGCCTGCTTCCCGGAAATATCCTTGTGGCTGCCGGGGTTCATGGGTTACGGTAACTGAGTTGCACATGCCTCACGGCACCTTGACGACATTCCCGGTATCGGGCGGCGTTCGGTGCTCGGCCGTTTATACGAAGGAGAATTCAATTCATGTTGCCCGACATTCGAACCATTCTGTACGCCACCGACTTGTCCGAGAACGCGGTCAATGCGTTCCGCTACGCGATTCTATTGGCGAAAAAGACCGGCGCCGAAGTGCATATTCTCCACGTAGTGGAGAAGCTCTCCAACGACGCCGTGATCACCCTGCAATCCTACGTCCTGGATGCGCAGGAACGCGAGCGGATACTGCACGAGCGTGTGGACAAGGCGAAAAAGGTGCTGCAACAGAGGCTGGACCAATTCTGGAAGCAATCGGACGAGGACGACCGTGCGGTGCAGAAACAAATCGCCTCGGTCAACGTGTGCGAATCCTACCCCGTGGAGGAGATCCTCAAGCAGGCCAACCGATTGAGTTGCGACCTGATCGTGATGGGCACCCACGAAAAAGGATTCGTGCGCACCTTTCTTGGCAGCGTCGCCAAGAACGTGCTCAACGACTCCCGCATCCCGACTTTCATCGTTCCGCTGCCGGAGGAATAAGCCGACCGAACCGACTTCCGTGCAGCGCGCGTCACGCGGGAACAAGTTTTGCCATTCGGCGGATACCCGGCTCTATACGGTGCGTGGATATCGACGTGAATCCCAGGCGAAAAAAGTTTCGCGGGGCTTGCTCGGAGAGGAAAAAGACGTCGCCGGGTTCGAACAGGATGCTTTCCTTAACCGCCCGCACCAACATTTCCCTGCTGTTCAGGCCCGCCGGGCCTTCGATCCAGTAGGACGTTCCGCCCACCGACCGCGTTCTCCGCATCTGCGGCAGGTAGTCGCCCAGGGCATCCCCCATGACCCGCCAGCGCTCCCGGTAACACCGGTTCAAGCGGTGCACGAGGGCGTCGTAATGGCCGAGGGACAGGAACAGCGCGAGAATGCGTTGGTTGTTCGCAGGCGGATGGCGCACCATGAGGCGCCTGAGCGCGCGGGCCTCGGTAATGAGCGCGGGGGGTCCGACCAGGTAACCGACGCGCAGTCCGGGCGCCACGGTCTTCGACAGGCTGCCGACGTAGAGCACGCGTTCACTGCGATCCAGGCTCTTCAGAGCGGGTGTCGGTGATCCCGCGTAGTTGGTCTCGATCTCGTAGTCGTCCTCGATGATCAGGCAGTCCGACCGTTCTGCAAACCGCAACAACGACTCCCTGCGCTTCATCGGCATGGTGACCGTGGTCGGGGACTGATGGCTGGGCGTAACGTACACGTAGTCGCACTGCATCAGGTCTTCGTTGACGATCAGGCCGCCGTCGTCAACTCTCAATCCCGCGATGTTCGAAGTTCTCTCGCTGAATATATTACGCGCGTCGGGATAACCGGGATCTTCCAGGCCCACCCGGTCCGCTTGTCCGACCAGCAGATGCGCCAATAGATACAGCGCCTGCTGTGCGCCCATGGTGATCAGGATCTCGTCTTTCGATGCCCAGATCCCGCGCCTTGGAAGAATGCGATTCTGAATCTGCTCAACCAACAGAGAATCGTCGTGATCGACGCGGTCGCGCGAAGTGTATTGAATCGAAGCCAGGCTTTGTGACTCCCGGCAACATTCCCGCCAGTCGTTGACCGGTATCAAGGACGGATCGGGTTGACCGTATACGAAAGGGTATGCGTAATCGCTCCAGTCCTGCGGTTTGACGATGTTACGCTGCGAGGAAGGTTTGAATTTGAATCGGCGCTCCCAGTCCGGATGCGCTTCGTCATGGATCCGGTCGGCAACGGACATCTGCGCCCGGCCGGACAGAATCTCGGCGTTGACAAAAAACCCCCGACGTTCCCGAGCCACCAGATACCCTTCGTCGACCAGGGATTGATAGGCGATCACCACGGTATTGCGGGCGATGTCCAGCTGTTTCGCCAATTCGCGGCTGGACGGCAGAGGTTGATCGACGGCGATGTGCCCGTCGAGGATGGCCGAAACGAGTTGTTCCCTGAGCTGGCGTTGCAGACTCCTTTGGCTTTGCGGGGAGAGCGCGAACAACCTCCCCCACATCATCTTGTCCGATCGGCTCTTCATGGTGTCGAGTACCGGCCCGTATATTATTTCAAGGATCGCGCATTATGGCGAAGAGCTCGCGCGTCCGCGTGCGAACACGGGGTCTGCATTCCACACAGGCCCATTTCCTCGCCGGCGGCTCACCGCATGCGCCGGCGCCGCGCTCCGCCGCTCGATTTTCCAGGCCACCTCGGCGATCCCGGGTAAGGCTGGGTGTGCATTCCGCCGCTCGAGGCTAAAGCTTCTGTGCCGAACCGCCGATAGACGATAGTGATACCCGATCGTATGTGACAAGAGGCCATCTGGCACCCAATCAGCGTACACGATCAACGCATCGTCACACCCAAGAAGCTCAGGAGCCATGCAATATGACCCCACCCGGACCGGCATTGGATGAAACCCGACACGAAGACGCGGCGCGCGACTACGTTCGCGAATTCCTCGACGACCTGAAATCGGAGAGGCTGGAGCTCCCCAGCATGCCGGACGTCGCGATTCGGGTCGGCCGCGCGGTGAACGACGCGAATACCGACAGCCACGATATTGCACGCGTCATCCAGGTGGACCCGATCCTGACCGCTCGGTTGCTCAAGGTCGTCAACAGTCCCGCTTACGGCGGCCGGGGAAAGATCGAGAGCTGCCCGGACGCGGTAACGCGTCTGGGCCGCGCAACGACTCAGAACCTGATCATCAGTTTCGTCTTGAAAAACGCCTTTCGCACGAATTCCACGGCGTTGCGCAAACGTATGCAGGATCTGTGGAGGCACAGCGCCCGCGTCGCCGCCTTGTGCCACGTCCTTGCCAAAATCACTCCCGGGCTGTCGTCCGACAAGGCCATGCTCACCGGTGTGTTGCACGACATCGGTGCGATCCCGCTGCTGAGGAAAGCCGAGTCCTACCCGGAGCTCGCGGCCAAGCCGGAAGTGCTCGACCGGATCGTCTACTGCCTGCAGCCCCGCATCAGCGCAGCAGTGCTTCGCAAATGGGAATTCGCAGACTTCTATATCGAAGCAGCCCTGCACTCCGAGGACTGGATGTACCAGGGGGGCCGGCAACCGGACTACGTCGATCTGCTGGTTATCGCACAGTTACATGCATACGTCGGCACATCTCGGTCGACCCGGCTCCCCCGCATCGACGATGTGCCCGCGTTCGCAAAACTTGCCCTCGGAGAATTGACGCCGCACAAATCCTTGTGTGTTCTGGATGCGGCTGATCAGGAGATCCGGCAGGTCGAAACCATTCTTAACGGCGTAAACTGACTCGAACGCTGCGCCGGGAGCTGCAGGCACACCGGCACACACCGCTCGCGCCTGGTCAGTCTTCCGTCTCTTTCTTTTCATTCAGACCTTTTCGCGGCCTATCGCCGCCTAAGGCGCGCACCCACGGTTCGACGACATGATCATCAAGCGCGTTGGCCGCGCTATCGAAAAACGTCCAAATTGCTTCTTCCGCTTCTTCGGCGACATCGCCTACACCTTCCATCAGGTCTTGAAAAAACTCGCCGGAGAAGAACTTGTTTACTTCCGCATCGAGCTCCTGATCACTGTTTGCCTTGTTGACGGATAGTAACAGTGCTTCGAGCTCTTCGATCGTTCGTTGTATTTGCGGATCGTCGCTACCGCGGTACTCCGTTTTGAGTTGATCGATCTTACGCCGTAATCCGACAACGAAAGTCCGCCGTCGATTGCGGTCTATCGATTTTTTCCCGGCGCTGTAGGCGACAAAAAGTGCGATCGAAGCGATCGCGCTCCGAAGCAGAAAAGGAACTATGGGCGCCATGGCATCAGGTCCTCCGGCGACAACGGTCGGCGCGACACAGCCTGAAGACTCTTTACCCGCCAGCGCAAGTTCGGCGTTGCATCCGCTTCAGTGAAGAGCCAGCCGTGCCGTGATTCGACATTGGATTGTCAAAAGAATACTATTATCGCGATCTCCGGCGTAAATAATTCCAAACCCTAGCCGTTTGCCGGGGATTATCGTATTGGACGCCCAGAACGACTCCATTTAGCCTGTCCTGTTCCGTATGTTGGATCGAAACGGCGCATTATTGTTGGCACAGCGCATGTTCCCTGCGCGCAGCTGGCTGGGAGAACTGCGTGATCAACGTATCCTCCGCACCGATATTCTCGCCGGTGTCACTGTCGCGCTCGTCCTGATCCCGCAATCCATGGCGTACGCGCAGCTGGCCGGCCTGCCGGCCTACTACGGCCTCTACGCCTCGTTCATGCCGCCGCTGGTCGCCGCGCTTTTCGGGTCCTCGCGTCAATTGCAGACCGGGCCGGTGGCAATCGTCTCGATCATGACGGCCGCGGCCCTCGAGCCCCTGGCGACCGCCGGCAGCGCCAGTTTTGTGGCCTACGCCATCGTGCTGGCGTTGCTGGTCGGGCTGTTCGAGCTGGCGCTGGGGCTGCTGCGTCTGGGGGCGCTGGTGAACTTTCTCGCCCACCCGGTAATCATCGGCTTCACCAATGCCGCCGCCATCATTATCGCCACTTCCCAGTTGAGCAAGGTCTTCGGCGTGTTCGCGGAAAAGGGCGACTACTACTTCGAAACCATCTGGAACGTCGTGCAGGCGGTGTTCACCGACACCCATTGGCCCACCCTGGGAATCGCCGTACTCGCGTTCGTCATCATGATCGGCGTGCGCCGCATCAATCCACGCCTGCCCAACGTTCTCATCGCGGTGGTGGTGACCACGCTCATTGCCTACTACATCGAATTTGAGCGCGTCGACGTCATCAAATCCACGCAGATCGTCAACACCACGGTGCGGAATTTGATTTCCGAACAGCTGTCGTCCCGCGACCAGTTGGCACGGCTCGATCTGGAGATCTCTGCCGCCAACGAAAGATTCATCGAGGTGCAGAAGACACTGGGCAGGAGCGATCCGGAATTCCTCGATGCCCGCCATCGACTCGACTCCCTGCGACTGCACAAGGAGCGGCATCAAAAGACGATCCGGCAGGACCGCATAGAGATCAAGGACCTTCGTTTTCGCCGCGTGAAGCCAGAGGGCGACGAATCGGCCCGCTTTTATCTGACGGGCGAAACGCCCACGGACGAAAGCGATGAAGGGCACCTGTGGCGGGTGTTCAAGTTCAACCCGGACGACAGCATCGTCATGAGCGGCGGCGGCGCCGTCGTCGGCAACATCCCCAGGGGTCTGCCGGCGCTGAAGGCACCGGACATCGACTTCGGAGTGCTTGCGCAACTGCTGCCCGCGGCCATCACCATAGCGCTGCTCGGCTTCATGGAGGCCATCTCCATCGCCAAGGCGATGGCCGCCCGCACCAAACAGCGCGTCGACGCCAACCAGGAGCTCATCGGTCAGGGCCTGGCGAACATCGTCGGCGGCCTGTTCCAAAGCTATCCGGTGTCCGGATCGTTTTCCCGCTCGGCGGTGAACCTCGGCGCCGGCGCCATTACCGGATTTTCGTCGGTGGTCACCAGTCTCATCGTGGTGATCGTGCTGCTCTGGTTCACGCCTTTGCTCTACCACCTGCCGCAGGCGACATTGGCTGCCGTCATCATGATGGCCGTCGTCGGGCTGATCAATCCGGGCGCCTTCAAACACATCTGGAAGACGCAACCCAGCGACGGCATGGTCGCGGCGATCACCTTCTTCCTCACCCTGGCACTGGCGCCGCATCTGGATTACGGCTTCCTCATGGGAGCGGCGATGGCTCTGGGACTTTATCTGCTGCGCACCATGCGCCCGCGTGTGGTGGTGCTAGGGCGGCACCGGGACGGCACACTGCGCGACGCGGAGCTTTACACGCTCGAGACCTGTCCCAACATCTCCATGATCCGATTCGACGGCTCGCTGTATTTCGCCAACACCAGCTACTTCGAAGACAAAGTGTTGGAACGGAGCTCACAGAAACCGGACCTGAAATTCGTCATCGTGGACGGCGCCGGCATCAACGAGATCGACGCGACCGGCGAGGAAATGCTGGCGGCAATGGTGGAGCGTCTGCAGGCTATCGGCGTACAGGTGATTTTCACCGAGTTCAAGCTGCAAGCCTACGAAGTCCTTCAGCGCTCCGGCTTCATAGACAAAGTCGGCGAACAGCACTTTTTTCGCAACGTGGAAAAAGCCCTGCGGCATGTATGGCACGAGCTGGGCGACGATCACGCAGACATCTGCCCCCTCAACCCCCACCGTCAGTCGGCACAGGTTTGAACGGCGGGAGTATTTTTTCAGTACCGCCCCGCCCGCAGGGACGCCGGTGTTGGCGCCCTACGGGCGTGCTCAGGACGCGTCCCGGACATGCGCGCTCAATCCCCTACCCACGCCATTTCTGCATGAAACACACGAGTCAACCCGGAATGTAGATACCGGCGCTTCGGATCGCGCGCACGATCTCCTTGGTGGACAGCTCCATCGTCTCCACCGCCGCATCGAAGTCGCCGTTCGCGGCCTGCTTTTCCGCGTCCGCGCGTGTCGTAGCCGCCTTACCCATGAATTTGTCCACGATCTTCATGAGACCGGCGTTGGACTGCATTTTCTCTTTGAGCAGGACATCCACGAGCATCCTGTGGGTTTCGTTTCGATCGAGTTCGTAATGGTATTCTTCTTCCTTGTCCTTGAAATGGAGTGCGCGCACCAGCGTCTCGCCCCCGCGCAATTGCTCCAGCGCCACCTTGGCCGCGACGTAGGCCTCGTCCAGGACCTCGCGCGCCTCGACCAGCTTACTTTGATCGTGCAGACCCCGCGCCTTCGCCAACTTCGCGTCCACGATCCGGCGCAGTTCGTCGTTGCCCGATGCCGTCCCTTTCTCCTTGCTGATGTTCGTGTGCGTGTCCATCAGGGCCTTCACCGACTCCAATCGGGTGGCGTAATCGCGTTCCCGCTTCTTGGCGAGGACCTCGTCCTTTCCCGCCATACGCACCGCAGCAAACATGGTCTTGCTCGCTTCGCCCAACAGATCGCTTGCGGTCTTGTTGTCTCCTGAACCGCTCGCCTCGACCGCCCGGCGATAGAGCGCCCGCGCTTCATCGCGCTTGGCGATCGCTTCCGGGTTGCCGCTGGTTTCGATCTGACGCGCCGCCTTGGACTGCTCGATCAGCGTTTCCACGGACTTCAACCGGGCCTCGTTCGCAGCGCCCTGCGACTCGGCGCGGATGGCCACGGTGAGGATGCTGCTCATGCATAGCACCGCCATCACTGTTAAGACTTTTTTCATGCCAGTAACCCTTGCAGTAGTGTACGCCTGTGTACATTGCATTAGAGTGTAGCTGCGTTTTCCCGGTTTTGTCGTGGCGCAAGTCGAAGAGCACGATCGGTTGCCTCCCGGCTCGCCGCATTGACCTCAGCGGCTTTGCGCGACGCGGCGATGCAGCGCCAAATGCAAGGGCGTGCGGGAATGCGGCACGCGAAAAACAAAATTGTAGCGGGCGACATGGTAGCTCGGGTCGAAGCCGTAAAAATTGAGTTTCATGCGCTCCAATTCGGCGACGCGGTAGCTGTCCAGTGGCTTTGCCTGTTCGTCGGCCTCCCGCCGGCGGCGTTTGGCGCCGATCACGTTTTCGTAATCTTCGCCTTCGGCGAGCGCGGCGGCGCTCTGCTCGACGGCGCGGAGGAAAGCTTCGGGCTCGGCGTCGACGACCCGATCGATCAAACCGAGCTCGCGCGCCCGGGCCGCGCTGATGGGGGTCCGTTCCGCGGCGATCGACTCCGCACCGGCTGCGCCCACGCGTTTGGGCAACAGGTACGTCCAGTACTCGGAGCCGTAGAGATTGCCCATGTTTTTGTAGTGTGGATTGAGGACCACGTCACGCCGGGCGATGACGTGGTCGGCCGCCAGGGCAAGAAAAACGCCTCCCGCCCCGGCGTTGCCCCGCAACGCGGCGAGGGTGATTTTGTCCGTGGTCGAGATGATGGCGTGGGCAAGGTCGTCGATGGCGTTGATATTGCGCCACGACTCGTCCGCAGGGCTTGGCGCGTTTTCGATGACGTGCAGGTGCATGCCGTTGGACCAGAAATCGATCCCGCCCAGCAGCACGATCGCGCGCACCGGCCGCGCGCGGGCGTATTCGAACGCCTCCAACAATCGTCCGCACTGGTCCACCGACATGGCTCCGTTGTAGAAGCGAAATTCCAGATACCCCACCCGGCCGCGTTCCCAGTACAAGACCTCGCGATAACCCTGCCGTTCGGCGTCCGCGGCGAACGCGACCGCTTCTTCGTGCAGATTCGCGCTCTCGCGCTCGAACGCGACGGTCGCGGGCAGCTTCAGGCCGCGTTCTCCTCGAGGCATCTTCAGGCGCACGTGACCGATCCAGACCGCACCGTCGACGGTCGCCCGACACAGGGCGCCGCAGGCGCGGGCAACGACCGCAGCGGGCGGACCCGAGAGCCGGTCGTCGGGCCAGGCGTCGTAGAGATAGACGTCGCGCTCGAAAAGCCTATCCAGCACGCCGGGGTGTCCGTCGGCACTCCGGATCTTGCGCACCGCGTCGGCGTTCGTGTCCCGCGACCAGTCGATCGCACGGTCCTGCTGTTTGACCTGGGGCCGCCACTTGCCTCTGATATCCGGATCTGCATAGTCCAGCGGCCGGGGCCACCGGCTTCCGCTTCGTATGTTTTCCAGCGCCTCTCGCACCGACTCGACCGCGCCCCGGGTCACTTCGTGGCGGTACAGACTGCTCTTGGCGGCATCGCGCATGGCGAACTCGCGCCAGGCCCAGATGTCTCCCGCATCCATTTCCGCGTTGGCCTGCAGGCACGTGACCCCCCAGCGGCTCTCGCCGTCGAGCACGGCCCAATCGAGGGACGACGGCCCACGATCGCCGCGAATGCCCGGATGGACGATCAGGCACACGGTGTTTTCCCACACATCCCGCGGGATCGCCCGCTTCAGAAACGGGGCGACGATCACGTCCGGGCGGAACCGCGTCACCGCTTCACGGGTCACGCCGTCGTTGACGTCGTATTCTACGGAGACGACGTGCCCCGCCTCGGTGAGTTCGACCCAGAGCCTCTGTGCAAGACTGTTGAAGCTATGCGTCAGCAACAAGATACGCAAAGGATGCTCCCAGATATTTTGCAGCAGGTACGGTCATCGTCGACGCAAAACGCAATGTCCGGGGGGCGCACCGCGCTCGCAACACCCGCGTGCGTCGCCGGCCCGCGAACGCTACAACGGCGTTTCCGTGTCCGCGCCCAAACCCATTGGGCTAACAGATACGCGGCAGCTGATCGCCGCTCAACCAGTCTACAACGCGGTTGCCGCCGAAGGCCGTGCGCATGCGCACGAAGTGATGTGGATCCGCCTCGACCTCACCGATAACCGCCGCATTCCCACCAAGGGGATGGCGCCGCATGGCGGCGCACAAACGCGCCGCGTGTTCGGGCGGGCTCACGGCCACCAGCTTGCCTTCGTTGGCGACGTACAGAGGATCCAGGCCCAGCAATTCACACACCGCCTGTACCTCCGGCTCGACCGGAATGGCCTTCTCCTCGATCAGCATGCCGACGCCCGATTGCCGCGCTATCTCGTTCAGCGTCGTCGCCAGGCCGCCGCGCGTGGGATCGCGCAGACATCGGATCTGCGGCACCTCGGCGACCATGGCCTGCACCAATTCGTGCAACCCCGCGGAATCGGATTGGATCGAGGTCGCGAAGTCCAGCTCGGACCGCTGCGACATCACCGCGATACCGTGATCGCCGATGGACCCGCTGACCAATATCCGATCGCCGGGCCGAGCACGGTCTCCGGAGAGCTCGAGCCCGTCCGCAACGATGCCGATGCCCGTGGTGTTGATGAAGACGCCGTCGCCCTTTCCCCGCTCCACGATCTTGGTGTCGCCGGTTACCAGGGACACACTGTCTGCGCGGGCGGCGTGCGCCATCGATTCGACGATCCGCTTCATATCGGCGAGCGGGAAACCAGCCTCGATGATGAAACCCACGGAAAGATGCAGCGGCCGCGCGCCGGACATGGCAACGTCGTTGACGGTTCCGTGCACGGCGAGCGATCCGATGTCGCCGCCGGGGAAAAACAGCGGCGAGATTACGTAGCTGTCGGTGCTCACGGCCACGCGTCCCGCGGGCAGGTCGATGCAGGCCTGATCGTTGCCCTGTTTCAACCAGGGATTGGAAAAAGCCCGGGCAAACAATTCTTCAATGAGCTGGGCCATGGCGCGGCCGCCGCTGCCGTGGGCGAGTTCGACGACGCCGCGCTTGAAATCGAGCGGCCTGCCGAATTCACGCCTGGCGCGCGCACGCGATTGCGTCATGCGCTCGCTGCTCGGTCCTGATAACGCCCGTAGACGTAATGGGCGGCGCACGCCCCTTCGGAGGAGACCATGCAGGAACCCATCGGGGTCTCGGGTGTACACACGGTCCCGAACAGCCTGCAATCCGTCGGCTGCATCACGCCGCGCAGAATCGCCCCGCATTCGCATCCGTTGCGCTCCTTGGTGGGCGCGTAGTCCAACGCAAAGCGCTGTTCGGCGTCAAACCCGCAAAAGTCGTCTTTGATGCGCAGCGCGCTGTAGGGGACCGTGCCCAGACCGCGCCATTCGAACTCCCGGCGCAGCTCGAACACCTCCGCGACTAGCTGCTTGGCCTTGAGATTGCCGTGGCGGGACACCGCGCGCGTGTACTGGTTCTCCACTTCGGCGCGTCCGCCGTTGAGCTGGCGAATCAACATCAGGATCGACTGCATCACGTCCAGCGGCTCGAAGCCGGAGATGACCACCGGTTTCTGGTATTCCTCCGCAAAGAACTCGTAGGGTTGGGAGCCTATGATCACGCTGACGTGCGCGGGCCCGAGGAATCCGTCGATGGGCACGGTGCCGAGTTCACGCACCTCGGGAGAATCGAGGATATTGGCGATAGCCGACGGTGTGAGGACGTGGTTGCACAGTACCGTGAAGTTGCCCAGCTCCTTCGCGCGCGCGCTCAGGATCGCGACCGCGGTCGGCGGCGTGGTGGTCTCGAATCCGACGGCGAAGAACACCACCTGTCGTTGCGGCAGCGTCTGCGCCAGCTTCAGAGCGTCGGCGCAGGAATACACCATGCGTACATCCGCCCCCTCGGATCTGGCCTTGAGCAGGCTTTTCCCCTGCGAACCCGGCACCCGCAGCATGTCGCCGTAGGTGCACAAGGTGACGCCGTCGTGGTGCGCCAGCGCAAGGGCCATGTCCAGTCTGCCGATCGGCAACACGCAGACGGGGCATCCGGGCCCGTGGATCATGCGGACGTTTTCCGGCAACAGGTCCTGCACGCCGTAGCGGTAGATCGCATGGGTGTGGCCGCCGCAGAACTCCATCAGGTCGTAGCGCCGATCGGTGCGCGCTTCTTCGCGGACCTGCGCCGCCACCCGCTGCGCCGTCGCGCCGTCGCGAAATTCGTCGATGTATTTCAAGCCGCCCCCGAACTCGGTGCAAGCGACCCCATTTGTCGCAGCATCTGCAGCGTTTTTTCCGCCTCGGCCGGTTCCAGGCGTCCGAGCGCGTAGCCGACGTGAACGATGACGTAATCGCCGACCTCGACATCCTCCACCAGCTCCAGCGAGATCTCCTGTTGCACGCCGTCGATCTCGATTACGGCACGCGCATCGTCGAGGAGCCGGCACACGCGGGCGGGTATCGCTAGACACATGCTGGGGGATCGCCTCTGTTCATCACCACCAGCTTACGTCTCCAGGACATGCGCCGCCACCCACGCCTGACCCAGACTGATCGCGCCGTCGTTCGGCGGCAGACGGTGGGGGAGCAACGGCCGCAGGCCTTTGCGTTGCAACGACCGCGACAGCCCGGTCGCGAGGACCCGGTTGAGAAAACATCCGCCGGACAGCACCACGGCGCCGGAGTCCGGCCCGGCGGCGCTTTCGATCCATTCGCTGAGCGCGGCGATGAGCGTGCCGTGAAACAGCTCGGCGCCTTCGCGGGCGCCGCAGTCCAACAATTCCGCCAACGTCGGCAACAGATCGAGAACGCCCTCCCGCAGCCGCCAGCCGCGGTGGAAAACCCGGGGCCGCTCGACCAGACCCTCCAGGACCGTGGGCGCGTGGCCTTCGAATCCGGCGCGGGGGACCACGCCCAGTAAGCCGCAGGCGGCGTCGAACCAGCGGCCGCAGCTGGTGCTGGGCGGCGTGTTGACCCCTTTGGCGAGCATCTGCGCCAGCACCTCGGCGCCGGCCTGGTCGCGGAATCGCCGGGCGATCTCGGCGCCGCGATCCAGGGCGTGCAGCGCCGCGGCCCCCATGCGCCAGGGCTGGCGGGCGACGATCTCACCGCCGGGTTGCGGCAGCTCCTGGAGATGACCTAGGCGTCGATATTCGGCGCCTTGCACCCACATCAATTCTCCGCCCCAGCTCTCGCCGTCCGGACCGAGTCCGAAGCCGTCGAGGGCGACGCCGAGGCACGGCCCGTCGACCGCGTGTTCCGCCGCCACCGCGGCGATGTGTGCGTGGTGGTGCTGTACCGCGACCCCGGGCAAGCGCAGCGAATCCGCGAACCGTGTATTAGGGAAGTCGGGATGAAGGTCGTGGGCAACGGCCTCGGGCTCGACCTCCAGCATATCCAGGAAGCGGTATACGCACTCTTCGAAAAAGCGAATGGACTCCGGGTTTCGCAGATCGCCGATGTGCTGAGACACGAACGCCTCGCGATCGCGGGTAACGCAGATCGTGTTCTTCAAATACGCGCCCACGGCGAGCAGCGCGGGAACCGGGCGCGCGAGCTTGATGGGTTCCGGCACGAAGCCGCGAGCACGGCGGAGGAAGCACGGCGCGCCGTCCACGATCCGCAGCACCGAGTCGTCCGCGCGCACCACGATATCCCGGTCGTGGCTGACGATATGGTCCGCGATTCCGGCGAGTCGACGCCGGGCTTCGGCGTTTTCGAAGACCAGAGGCTCGCCTCCGGGGTTGGCGCTGGTCATCACCAGCACCAGGTCATGCGCCCGCGACAACCACTCGGTACCCTCGGGTGAGCCGGCGTCGCAGTGAAAAAGGAGGTATTGCAGCGGCGTGTAGGGCAACATGACGCCATGCCACGGCAGCCCGGGGGCGATGCTTTCAGGCAGGCTGTCGGCGCGTCTTCGAGCGACGACCACGGGTCGGGCCGGGCCCTCGAGCAATTCACGCGCGGCGCCGTCGAGGACCACGAGGCGCTCCGCGCTGTCGACGTTGGCGAGCATGAGCGCGAACGGCTTGTGGTCGCGCTGCTTCAACGCCCGCAGTCGATCCACGGTTTCGGCGTTGCCTGCATCGCAGGCCAAATGGAACCCTCCCACCCCCTTCAAGGCGACGATCTCACCGGCCCGAACCCGCGCAACGATGTCGCGCACGGGCGTGTCGAGGACCGGGCCGCAGCGCGGGCAGGCGACCGGTTCGGCGTGAAAGCGCCGGTTCCCGGGATGCCGGTATTCTCGATCGCAGTCCGGGCACATGTCGAAACGCGCCATGGAGGTGCGGACACGGTCGTAAGGCAGCTCGTGCGTCAGGGTAAAACGCGGCCCGCAGTTGGTGCAGTTGATGAACGGATACAGGTGGCGCCGGTCATCGGGATCGAACAACTCGTGAAGACAATCGCCACACACGGGGTAGTCCGGCGGCACGACGGTGTTGACCGTGCCCCGCTCGCTGGACACGACGTGGAAGGCGGAGGCTTCGCCGGGAACAAGGGCGTCCCACTCCATGGCGTCGATGCGGGCGAGGCGGGGACACTCGTCCCGCAGCGCATCCACAAACCGCTCCAGACCGCACCCCTGCGCTTCAATCAACACCCCCTCCGCATCGTTGCGCACCCAGCCGCTCAACGCGAACCGATGGGCGAGACGATACACAAAGGGCCGAAAACCGACACCCTGGACGGCGCCGCGCACGCGTATGCGCCAACGTCCGACGCGCGCCCACGGAGTCGCCGCTGCCGCGTCCATGACGGTCACGGGGTACGCGTTCCCATTGCTGCGTCAACCTCTGCGGCGTACGACATTATTCACGACGGTGTGCTACGAAGCGCCGGGCTTCAGCCCCTTGCTGAGATACGCGGAGAGCACGGCGTCGTCGCGATCGATGTGCCCCAGCAGTACGGATTTCAACGTCACGACGCTTTCGAGTACCTCGTCGGGCAGCGCCTTCGGCAACGATTCCTGCAACGCGTTCATTTGCTCCATGAGACTGTGGTGGCGCTGTTCGTGCTCATCGTAGCCCGGATAGGCGTACATGCGCATGAGCAGCTCTTCGGAAAGGAAATGAACGCCGCTGTAGTCGATCAATTGGTGGATGATCCGCTGCAGCTCCTTCGCCGAACGTTTCTGTTTCACGGCCTGCTCGACGGCGGTGAGCAGCTTGATCTGCACATCGTGCTCGTCGCGCATGACGCCGGCGTCCCGGGTCGGCGATATGTCAGCGGGCGATTGCATGGGCCTGAATTGTCGCTCTAGTCCACGGCCGGTCAGTATATCTAATTTCATACAATCATGGTAAGGTAATTGCCCGCCGCGCGCAGCGCGGGCCCAGAGTTCACACAGGGTTCACGGACATGGTATAAGCTACGCGGCCAGCCGGGGGGCACGCCGCGTTCTTACTCCACTGGGAACATCGTATTCGATGCCAAAAACCAGTCACAAGGGTTCCGACTTCGATTGCGTGACTTGTATCATGCGCAAACACAGTGACTGGCGCGTGTTGGCCACGGACGAAGTCGATCTGCTGGCGCGCGGGCAGACCCGCTACTCGTACCAGTCCGGGGAATCGATCTACTCCATGGGTCAGGTGGGGAACGGCGTGCACTGCATGTGCGCGGGCACGGTGGCCATCCGGCGCCTGGACGCGGAAGGCAACTCGGTGTTGCTGCACCTGGCCTACCCCGGAGACACCCTCGGCTACGAATCCGTGTTGACGGGGGAGCCGCATCGCTGCAGCGCCGAAGCCCTGGGTCCCGCCAAGGTGTGCCACATCGACGCCCGGACCGTAAAACAGCTGCTCGACGCAAACCCCAACCTGGGCCTTCAGTTTCTGCGCCGAACCGCGGCCAGCCTCGACGCCGCGCAGGACAAACTGGTACATCACGCCACGCTGTCCAATCGGGCGAAACTGGCGCATCTGCTGCTGGTGCTCATGGACCGCTACGGGCGCGAGACCGTGGACGGCGCGAACACCATGCACCTGCCCGTTTCCCGGCGCGACCTGGCTTCCATGATCGGCGCCCGCCACGAAACCGTATCGCGCATCATCAGCCGGCTGGAAAACGAAGGCATCGCGTTTTTTTCCGGCCGATCGGTGCGCGTGCCCCACATCGACGCGCTGCTGGAGGAGATCCGTCCCCAGCTGGTCGGCTGAGCGCATAAGCGCTTTTTTGCCGTAGATAAAATTTGACAATCGTCAATGCGCCGCAGGCGCCGCGTTTCCTACAGTTCCGCAACCTTCAATCCACCGCGGAGACTGACGTTGATGGAAGCGGGCGACGACACCGGCATTGACTTCGATAAATTTTCAGAACAAGAGCTCGACGGCTACGAGGGCAGCGTCGGCGGCCTGACGCGCCGGGACTTTCTCAAATTCTGCGCCGGCGTCGCCGCCTCCCTGGGACTGCCCCTGGGGGCCGGCATGCGCATCGCGGAGGCCGCCAGCGACAAACTGCGGCCGCCGGTGATCTGGCTGCACGGCCAGGAATGCACCGGCTGCACCGAGACGCTGCTGCGTTCCTACCACCCCACCCTGGAAGCGCTGATCCTGGACACGATCTCGCTGGATTACCACGAGACCCTGTGCGTCGGCGCGGGCAAGCAGGCGGAGGCCCACAAGCGCAAGATCATGGAGGAGTTCCACGGCAAATACGTGCTCGTCACCGAGGGCGGCACACCCACCAAGGACGGCGGCATCTACTGCAAAGTCGGCGGCAAGCCCCACGTCGAGCACGTGCAGGAGGCCGCCGAAGGCGCGGCCGCGATCATTGCCATCGGCTCGTGCGCGTCCTGGGGCGGCATTCAGTCCGCGGATCCGAACCCCACCGGCGCCAAGGCGACCCATGAAGTGCTGCCGGGCAAGACCGTCGTCAACATACCGGGGTGTCCGCCCAACCCCTACAACTTCCTCTCCACGGTGCTGTACCTGTTGACGTTCAACAAGCCCCCCGAGCTCGACCAGCAAAACCGGCCCAAATTCGCTTACGGGCGCCTGATCCACGAGAACTGCGAGCGCCGGCCGCACTTCGACGCCGGGCGCTTTGCCCTGGAGTTCGGCGATCACGGCCACCGGCAGGGCTTCTGCCTCTACAAGCTCGGCTGCAAGGGACCCGAGACCTACGCCAACTGCCCCTCCATCGGTTTCGGCGACGTCGGTTTCGGCGCCTGGCCCATCGGCACCGGACACCCCTGTTTCGGCTGCACCATGGAGGAGACCGGCTTCCGCAAGCCCCTGCACGCGCTCGCCGAGGTCAAGACCTTCTCGCCGCCGACGGCGTTCCCGGCGGTGGATGCGCCCAAGGGAGAGGGGGTCTCGCCGGCGGCGGCCGCCGTCGTTGCCGGGGTCGGCGGTCTGGTGGTCGGCGCCGCCGCCACGGCAATGCGCAACATGAAAGCCTCCGACCGCGGCAGCGATTCGTCCGAAACCAACGACGCCTAGGGGGCAGCGCTATGAACAAGAGTCGCAGGCGTTTCCTCAAGAGCGCGACCGGGGCGATGGCGGCGGCCGCGGCGCCGCTGGAATCGGCCAACGCCATTCGCCGCGATAACAAGACCCTGCCTCCCGAGGCGCTGGGCATGCTTTACGACTCGACCTTGTGTATCGGCTGTCGGGCGTGTGTGACCGCGTGCAAGGAGGCCAACGACGTTCCCGTGGAACAACCCGCGCGCTTGAGCGCGTGGAACCCCGGCACCTGGGACGCAGGCGAGGACATCTCCGGAAAGACCCTGAACACCATCCGCGTGTACACCCACGGTTCCAAGGAACACAAGGACAAAGCGGAAAACGGTTATGCCTTCGTCAAGCGCCATTGTCTGCACTGCGTCGACCCGTCCTGCGTATCGGTGTGCCCGGTCAGTGCCATGAACAAGGACCCGGACACCGGCATCGTCACTCACGATCCCGACGCCTGCATCGGCTGCCGCTACTGCGTCTACGGCTGCCCGTTCGGTGTGCCGCAGTATCAGTTCGACGACGCCTTCGGCAAGATCGCCAAATGCCAGTTCTGCGAACACCTGCAGAAGCAGGGACAGCTCCCGGCGTGCTGCGACGTCTGCCCCACCGGGGCCTCGCTGTTCGGAGTCGTTACCGAGCTGCAGCAGGAAGCCGAACGGCGCCTGGCCGCGAGACCCGGCGATATGTACGAGTTCCCACGCGGACGGCTGGGCGGAGACCGGCCCACCCACGAGGCCGCGATCCCCGAATACGAGTCCCACATCTACGGCGTGACCGAGGTGGGGGGCACCCAGATCCGCTATATCTCCGGCGTGCCGCACGAGAAGCTGGGCTTACCGAAGCTGCCCGATGCGTCACCGTCCTCCCTTTCGGAAGGCGTCCAGCACACCTTGTACAAGGGCATGATTGCGCCGCTGGCGGTGCTGGGCGGATTGGCCTTCCTCGCACATCGCACCACCAGGAAGCTCCAACAAGAGGAGGAGGAGGAATAGGCACGATGGCACACTCACCGTATCAACCCCTGGGCGGCAAACTGTTGACCAAGCCATTCATGGTCCTGGCCCTGCTGTTTGCCATCGGCATGTACTTCATCGCTACGCGCTTCGCGTTCGGTCTCGGCGAGGTCACCAATCTCAACGGGGGGTATCCCTGGGGCATCTGGGTGGTGGTCGACATGATCATCGGAACCGCGTTCGGATGCGGCGGTTTCGCCATGGCGATATTGATCTATATCTTCAACAAGGGGGAATATCATCCGTTGATGCGCCCTGCCGTGCTCGGCGGGCTTTTCGGTTACACCCTCGGCGGCATCGCGGTCATCATCGACCTTGGGCGTTACTGGAACGCCTACAACCTGTTGCTGCCGTGGTACATGCGGCCCAGTTCGGTCATGCTCGAGGTTTCCCTGTGCGTCATGGCCTACGTGCTGGTGCTTTGGATCGAGTTCTCGCCGGCATTTCTCGAACGCCTGGGATTGAAGGACGCGAAACGGAAATTGCAGCGGTTCATGTTTCTGATCATCGCCCTCGGCGTGCTGCTGCCGACCATGCACCAGTCGTCCCTGGGTTCCATGCTGCTGGTGATGGAGACCCAGCTGTCGCCGCTGTGGTTCACCACCTGGCTGCCGCTGCTGTTTCTGATCACCGCGCTTGCGATGGGCTACGCCATCGTCATCCTCGAGGCGACGCTGGTCACCCGGGCCTTCGGGCTGCCCTCCGAGCAGCGCATACTGAGCAAGCTGTCCCCGATCGTGGGTTGGCTCCTGGCCACCTTTCTCGCGCTTCGCTTGGCCGATATTCTGCTGCGCGGTCACTTCCCACAGATGTTCGAAGCCAACCTGAACGCGCTCATGTTCTGGATCGAAGGGGTGCTGTTCGTGGTACCGACGGTGATTCTGCTGTCCCCGGCGCGACGTGTTGAACAGGCACAGATGTTTCTCGCCGCGGCGTTGCTGCTCGCGGCCGGTTCACTCTATCGCATCGACGCTTATCTCGTGGCTTACGAACCCGGAAACGGCTGGTCCTACTTTCCGTCGGTACCGGAACTGATGGTGACCATCGGTGTGATTTCCCTCGAGATCATGCTTTACCTGGTCTTCATCAAGAAACTGCCGGTCTTACATGGCATTCGAAACGCCCAACCAAGGGAGGCCTGACGTGACCCGTATAACCATTGATCCAATCACCCGTATCGAGGGTCACCTGCGCATCGATTGCGAAGTCGAAAACGGCAAGGTGACGAATGCCTGGTCGTCGGGGCAGATGTGGCGCGGCATCGAACTCATCCTCCAGGGACGCGACCCGCGCGACGCCTGGGTCTTCACCCAGCGTATCTGCGGCGTATGCACAACGGTGCACGCGATCGTGTCCGTGCGCGCGGTGGAGAACGCCCTGGATATGGAGGTGCCGCTGAACGCGCAGTACATCCGCAACATCATCATGGCCGCCCACGGCGTGCACGACCACATCGTCCATTTTTACCACCTCACCGGTCTCGACTGGGTCGACATCGTTTCGGCGCTGAGCGCCGATCCGGCGGCGACGGCCAAGCTCGGCGCGAGCCTCTCGGACTATTCCCACAACAGCGTGCCGGAGATCCGCAAGGTCAAGGAGAAGCTCGCGGCCTTCGTCGGCTCCGGCCAGCTCGGCGTGTTCGCCAGCGGCTACTGGGGGCACCCGGCGATGAAGCTGCCGCCGGAGGTGAACCTGCTCGCCGCGGCGCACTACCTGCAGGCGCTCGAGTACCAGCGCGCCGCCAATAAGATCGTGACCATACTCGGATCCAAGACGCCGCATATCCAGAATCTGGCCGTCGGCGGGGTCGCGAACCCGATCAATCCCGAGAGCCAGTCCACGCTTACCCTGGAGCGGCTGTACGCGATCAAGGCCGAGATCGACAAGCTCGGTGAGTTCGTGAACGAGGCCCTGATTCCGGACGTCGGCGCCGTCGGCGCGCTCTACGCGGAGTGGGCACAGTACGGCGCCGGCATCACCAATTATCTCTCGGTTCCCGACATGCCGCTGGACACCAAGGGCACGCAGTTCGAACTCCCCGGCGGCTACATCGACAACGGCGACGTCGCCGGCTTCAAGGCCATCACTTCCTACCAGGACGAGTACTTCCGCAGCGGCGTCAAGGAGAGCGTCAAGCACGCCTGGTATGAATACAAGGGCGGCGACCAGGCCCGCCACCCTTATGAGGGCCAGACCCACCCCAAGTACACCGATTTCGAAGACGACGGCAAGTACTCCTGGGTCAAGGCACCGACGTTTCACGACAAGCGGGCCCAGGTCGGCCCGCTGGCGAACGTGCTCGGCATGTACGCCGCCGGGCACGAGCCGACGAAACGCCATCTCCACCGCCTGCTGGCCATCGCCGGCAAGGTGGCCGGCAGCGAGATCCCGCTGACGGCGCTGCATTCCACGCTTGGCCGCGTCGCCGCCCGGGCGGTGCGCGCCGCGGTGCTGTACGAGTCGCTGCAGAACCAGTGGCAGTTGCTGATGGACAATATCGCCAAGGGCGACTTCGACACCTTCAATCGACCGGTATTCCCCAAAGGCGAGGTGCGCGGTTTCGGTTTCCACGAAGCGCCGCGCGGGACCCTGTCTCATTGGGCGGTGATCGAAAACGGCAAGATTGGCAACTACCAGGCGGTGGTCCCCACCACCTGGAACGCCGGTCCCCGGGACGACGACGACCGCATAGGGCCCTACGAGGCGGCGCTGCTGGACAACCCGGTGGCGGATGCCGAACTGCCTCTGGAGGTGTTGCGCACCGTGCATTCCTTTGATCCGTGCCTGGCGTGCGCCATCCACATGGTGGACAGCAAGCGCCGGTCGATCGTGCGCGTCAAGGCCGCTTGACTGCCAGAGGGCGCGCGCTGTGAAGATCCTGGTACTGGGCGTTGGCAACATCCTCCTCCGCGACGAGGGCGTCGGCGTCCGCATCGTCGAATCCTTGCTGCGCCGCTACGATATTCCGGACGGCGTCGAAGTCCTCGACGGCGGCACCGCGGGCATGGATCTGCTCTACGCGATATCCGGCCACGAGCGTTTGATCGTCTGCGATGCCGTCCAGGCGGACGCCCCACCCGGGTCGGTCATCCGCATCAGCGGCGAGGACGTTCCCGTGTTTTTCCAGACGAAGCTCTCGCCGCATCAAGTCGGACTGTGCGACGTGCTCGCGACCCTGCGGCTGCAGGACGAGCATCCGGCAACGGTCGTCATCGTCGGCGTTGTCCCCGAAGACATCGATCTGGGCATCGAACTCTCCGAAACCGTCGCCGCCGCGGCGGAAGACGCTTTGGCCATGGTGGTGGACGAATTGGCGCACGCGGGCGTCGATCTGCGAGACCGATCCACGCGCTCGCGGGAGGTCGCCTGAGGCATGTGTCTGGCAATACCGTCTAAAGTGGTGGAAATACACGGTAACCGCGCGATTGTGGAACGCTTCGGTGAAACCCTCGAGGTCTATCTGGGCCTGATGACGGAACCGATCGAAATCGGCGATTACCTTATACTGCAGGCCCGCACCCACGCGGTCGGCAAACTGGAGCCCGAGGAGGCGAAGGAGGCTTTGCGGCTTTTTCGCGAGCTCGCCAAACGCATGGAGCACGACTTCAATTCCGTTACAGAGTGTGAGGTGGCGTGATATGAGTGATGGGGAACAGTCGGAACTTCCGCAACGGGTCGCGGAGATGGTCGCACGCTTTGGCGTGATCGGTAACACGAATATGCGGGGTTTGCCCGTGTACAACGAGAACCTGGAGGTCGAGGCGATCGGGTTTCACGCCATGCGCGACGATTGGTGCGGTATCCTCATCACCCCATGGTTCATGAACGTAATACTGCTGCCGCACGACAAGATACCTATGAGCTATTCCATGATTGCATCGCCGACCGACGAGGCACTTCCGTCGGGGACGTGGCAGTTCATGTACGGCGGCGACGACGTCATTGGGCTGTACAAGAGCCTGTCGCTGCATTCGCCGATGTTTGCCTTCAAGACTCAGACCCTAGCGCAGATCGAGGCGGAACGGCGTCTGCACTCGCTGCTGACATCGCCGCAGACGCAGGCCGCCGACCGCGAACAGACCGGGGCACCGGAGAACCTTGGGCGTCGATATTTTCTGCGGGGTCACGCGACGGTCTGAATGGACGGAGTATCCGGCACCTATGGCGTTGAAGGTCGACTGCACATCCAAGTCCGAACAAACGCGGAGACGGTGACAGACGTCAGGCTGCGCTCCGACCGAGCGCTGAACGCGGGCGAGTTGTTGCAAGGCCGGCCCCTGCAGCAGGCGCTCGATTTGCTGCCTGCTTTGTTTTCTCTGTGCGGCGCGGCGCAAACGGCGTGCGGCCTGAGCGCCGTGGAGAACGCCCTGGGATTGTCGCTGAGCGCGCCTCAGGACGCGGCCCGCCGGCTGCTGGTGGCTGCGGAGGCCCTGGAGCAGACGCTGTGGCGGATCAATCTCGACTGGCCGAAAAGCCTCGACATGCAACCGGACCTGGCGGGCATACGCGACCTTCGGCGACTGTTCCGGCGACTGCGCACGCAAATGTTCGCGGACACGTCGTGGAACCGCATCGGTGGTGCGCCCATGGCGCCGGATCCTCGATATCTCGTGGAGACGGTCGATGCAGCGGCGCAGCGGACCGCGGAGATCTTGTTTCCGGACACCCGCCGGTCGCCGCGCGACGCCGACGGCCTCGCCCGCTGGATAGACACGCGCCGCGGTTGCGCCGCCGCCCTGGCGCATTATCTCCGCAGCCGCGGCCTGACCGACTTCGGCCACAGCTCGGTGGCGCCGCTGCCGCGCTCCGTTGACGGCGGTTTTCTGGCGCAACAGTTGTCGGCGGACGATGACTGGTCGTTCTGCGCCCGCCCGCATTATCTCGGCGGCATCTACGAAACCGGCGCACTGTCGCACCAGGCGGACGATCCGCTCGTCAATGCGATGCAGGCAAAGCACGGGAAAGGACTGCTGACCCGATTGATAGCCCGACTCGCGGACATCGACGATCTCATCGAACGGATGCGCGGTTGCGTCGACGCGCTTGGCAACGATGCGGGGATCGAGGCCGACGCCGGCGCATCGGGCCTCGGCCTCGGCACGGTCGAAACCGCCCGCGGCCTGCTAGCGCATTGGGTCGAATTCGACAACGGCGAGGTAACCCGCTACCGGATCCTGGCGCCCACGGAATGGAACTTCCATCCCGAAGGCGCGTTCGTGCAGGGGCTGGTGGGCACGGACGCGTCCGCGGACACGCCACTGAGGCAACGCATCGACCTGCTGGTGAACGCCCTGGATCCCTGCGTCCAATACCAACTCCTCGTCGGTGACCAGGATGCATGAAATGAGCCTCAGTCAGAACATGCTGGAAATCATCGAACAACGGGCCCGGCGCGACGTGTTCACCCGCGTGACGCGGGTGACGCTGGAGATCGGGGCGTTGTCCTGCGTCGAGCCCCAGGCGCTGGGATTCTGTTTCGACAGCGTGAGCCGGGGCACCGTCGCCGAAGGCGCTACACTGGTCATCGTGCGCGTTCCCGGCAGGGCCTGGTGCTGGGACTGCTCCCGCGTGGTGGAGATACCGCAACACGGCGCACCTTGCCCGGATTGCGCGGGCTTCAACATGCAGGTCCGATCCGGCAATGAAATGCAGCTCAAAGAATTGGAGGTAGCGTAATGTGTACTACTTGCGGATGCGGCAGCGAAGGCATCACCGTAACCAGGAACGGCGAATCGGAACACGAGCACAGCCACGAACACGTGCATGTGCACGTGCAGCATCTGGATTCGCACGATGGGGACACGCGACGCATTCAGGTGGAGCAAGACCTGCTGAGCAAAAACGCTGGCTACGCCGCGGCCAATCGGCGCTATTTCTCCGAACTCGGTGCGTTCGCGGTCAACATGATGTCGAGCCCGGGTTCGGGCAAGACGACACTGCTGGTCAACACCGTGGCCGCCCTCAGGAACCAATACCCCATAGCGGTCGTCGAAGGCGACCAGCAGACCAGTCACGACGCCGAGCGCATCCGTGCCGCGGGCGTGCCCGGCATTCAGATCAACACCGGCAAGGGTTGTCACCTCGACGCGCATATGGTGGGGCACGCGTTGCAACACCTGGCGCTGCAGCGCGAGAGCGTCGTATTCATCGAGAACGTGGGCAACCTCGTCTGTCCGGCCGCGTTCGATCTCGGGGAGCATCGCAAAGTCGTCATCATCTCGGTCACCGAAGGTGAAGACAAACCGCTGAAGTACCCGGACATGTTCGCAGCCGCCGACCTCATGATCGTGAACAAGATCGACCTGCTGCCGCACGTGGATTTCGATACCGCGCGCTGCCTCGAATACGCACGGCGCGTGCGCCCCGGGATCGAATCTCTGGAGCTCTCCGCCACCAGCGGGGAGGGGCTTGAAGCCTGGTGCGCCTGGATAAAAGCGGAGCACGCGGCCGCGAGCGTACCTGCGCGAAACACCGCAGCCGCAAACACGACCTGACTCGCAGCCCGCGGTACACCCAACCGACCTTGCTTTCATGAAAAGATGTCGCTGCAACAAGGAGCAAATGATGAAACCCATTATCTCGAGATCGCTCGGTGTGCTGTTCCTCTCCGGGTTCCACCAACTCGGACTCGCGCATCCGACGCACGTTGCAGGAGAATCGGTGGTACACGGCGTCGGCGTTGTCTCTTTGCACGGCGGCCATCTCGTTCCATTGCTCGGCGTAGCCCTGGCGGTCGGGTTGCTTGCGTGGATATGGGGGACGGCAAGTGCCGGAGGTCCGCGGTATCGGGACCGGGTGCGGCGACGCCGGAACTGAGTGTCGTCGCCATGGCGGGCCGCGTGCGAGCCGACACCGGATAAGTTCTTTTTTGGACGTGTGGGAGTGAGCACCATGAAAAAACGATTGCTGCTGACGGCGGTCTTGCCTTTAACGCTGGCGACCCTGTGGGGATGCTCCACGGAACAGACGCCACGCGCGGTGCGGGTGGAGGGACCGTATCGCTACGCCGCCCAGGCATCGGGCTACGACACCCCGGCGGCGCAATGTGTCGTTTGCCACAGCATGGACAAGAGCGATGCGCTGCGTGTGGCGCCGACGCTGTGGGGGATCGTCGGCGCCGATAAGGCCCGATTCAGCTGGTACGGCTATTCCAAGGCGCTTGCCGACGCCGAGGGCACGTGGACCGAGGAGGATCTGGATAAATACCTCAAAGATCCGGACGAGTTTCTTCCCGGCACCACCAAGACCCTCATCGGCCTCGCCGACGACGTACAGCGCGGCGAACTCATCGACTTCCTGAAGACCCTGAAAGATTGATGGCGGCGCCTTTATCGATGCCGTTTCCGCCGGGTCCCGAAGCCTGCCGTCGTAACGCGCGATGACGAACTCCGGTGACTTTCGCGGCGTCCTGGTACCAGTGCTCACACCCTTCCGCCCCCGTCTGGACACGAATCCGGCCGCGTTCGTGAAACACTGTCAATGGCTGCTCGACGAGGGCGCCGACGGTCTGGCGATATTCGGAACCACGAGCGAGGCCAACTCGTTGGCGACCGAAGAGAAGATCGAGCTCCTGGAGAGCCTGCTGGCGGCTGGTGTATCGGCCGATAAACTGATGCCGGGCACCGGCACCTGTTCGTTGACCGACACGGTGCGACTCACGGCGCACGCCGTGAAACAGGGATGCCGCGGGCTGTTGATGTTGCCGCCGTTTTACTACAAAGACGTGAGCGAGGACGGTTTGTTTGCCAGCTTTGCCGAGGTCATCGAGCGCGTGGCGGATTCCCGGCTTCGCGTCTACCTCTACCACATTCCCCCGGTGTCCGCTGTGCCGATTTCGATGCGCCTCATCGAGCGGCTGCTGGCGACCTATCCCGAGACCGTCGTCGGCCTCAAAGACAGTTCCGGGGACTGGAGCAACACCCTGGCCGTGCTCGAGGGCTTCCCGCAACTTGCCACGTTCGCGGGATCGGAAGTATTTCTGCTCGACACCCTGCGCCACGGCGGCGCCGGCTGCATCACCGCCACCGGCAACGTGAATCCCGGCGGTATTCGCAGCCTTTACCAACACTGGCGTGACCCCCAGGCCGAGGCGCTGCAGACGCGCATCAGCGAGATCCGGACCGTGATCCAGTCATTTCCGATGATTCCGGCGTTGAAGGCGATTGCCGGCCGTTTTTACACCGACCCGGACTGGCGCATCGTCCGGCCTCCACTGACGGCCCTGGACGACGCCCGCGGAAAATCCCTGACAGCGGCGCTCGACGCCCTGCAATTCAGCATGGGGACATATCTAGAAAGTGTCTAAAGCGTGAAAGATTTTTCGATACCTCGCGTTATATGGGAAAATCGACGTCGGGGCGCGACGCGGTTCACGATGATGTGACCGTCTCATTCTGAAAGAATCCGTATTACCGTTAGTTGGAGGATCACCAGTGAGCAACAGCGACGCGAAAGCGGCGGCCGTCGAATCCGCCGAGAAGACGTTTACCCTGCGCGACAACACCAGCGGCCAGACCTACGAATTGCCAATCCTCAAGGGCAGCGAGGGCCCCACCGCCGTCGACGTACGCAACCTCTATGGAAAGTCGGGCGTCTTCCTCTACGATCCCGGTTACACCTCGACCGCATCCTGTTCCTCCGGGATTACCTTTATCGACGGCGAGAACGGCATACTGAGACATCGAGGCTACGCCATCGAAGATCTCGCCGAACACAGCGATTACCTGGATGTGTGCTATCTGCTCCTGCACGGCGAATTGCCTTCGCCCGAGGAAAAAACGGAATTCGACTACCACATCACCCACCACTCCATGCTCCACGAGCAGCTCATTTATTTTTACCGGGGCTTCCGGCGAGACGCTCATCCCATGGCCATTATGGTCGGCGTGGTGGGGGCGCTGTCCGCGTTTTATCACGACAGCACCGACATCGCCGATCCCCAGCAACGCATGGTGGCGTCGCACCGCTTGATCGCGAAGATGGCGACCATAGGCTCTTACGCCTACAAGTACTCCAAAGGCCTGCCGTTCATCTACCCGAGCAACAAGCTCAGCTACGCCGAAAACCTTTTGAAGATGATGTTTGCGGTCCCCTCGGACGATTTCGAGGTCAACCCCGTGCTCGCCAAGGCCATGGACCGCATCCTCATCCTGCACGCGGACCACGAGCAGAACGCCTCCACGTCCACGGTGCGGCTGGCTGGCTCTTCGGGCGCCAATCCCTTCGCCTGCGTGGCCGCGGGCATAGCGTCGCTCTGGGGACCGGCGCACGGCGGCGCCAACGAGGCGGTACTGAAGATGCTCGGCGAGATAAGCACCAAAGAGCGTGTGCCGGACTTCATCAAGCGGGCCAAGGATCCCGACGACGACTACCGCCTAATGGGCTTCGGCCACCGGGTCTACAAGAACTACGATCCGCGCGCCAAGGTCATGCGTAATACCTGCCACGAAGTGCTCAACGAATTAGGGATCCACGACCCGCGATTGGAACTTGCCATGGAGCTCGAGCGCATCGCACTCGAAGACGATTACTTCATCGAACGCAAACTCTACCCCAACGTCGACTTTTATTCCGGGATCATTCTCAAGGCGATGGGATTCCCGACCAACATGTTCACCGCAATCTTCGCCATCGCGCGAACGGTGGGGTGGATCGCCCACTGGAAGGAAATGCTCTCCGAGGGCACGCTGCAGATCGGCCGGCCGCGTCAACTGTACACCGGAGAACGCCAGCGGCAATTCGCCACCGTGGACATCCGCGAGCACAAGCAGAGCCGCGGCTGGTCCTGGCTGTGGGGCAACTCGAAGCAGGACTGACCCGGACGTTGCACCCAGAAACCCGCGGCGGGACACAGTGATAAAGCGGCTGAACCCTACGCCGAAGCGAGATGGAGAAAGGGGTCCGGTTTCGATCCAGCCTCCATTTTCTCTGTGCAGTCCGAGTGCTGGCGTTCGAGATCGACCGGCGGCCGACGACGCTACGCGAGGAAGATCTTACCGGGATTCATGAGATTGCGCGGGTCCAGTGCGCGCTTGATGCCCGCCATCACCTCCACCGCTCCGCCGTGCTCGGCGAGCAGGTAGTCGCGCTTCCCCAGACCCACGCCGTGTTCGCCGGTGCAGGATCCTCCCAGGTCTAGGGCGCGGGCGATCAGCCTGTCGTTAAAGGCGTGGGCGCGGTCCATTTCGCCGCGATCACCGGGATCCAGCACCATGATCACGTGGAAGTTGCCGTCGCCGACGTGGCCCACGATCGGCGCCACCAACTTCGATGCGTCGATGTCCTTCCGCGTCTCCCGGATGCACTCGGCGAGCCGGGAGATCGGCACGCACACGTCGGTGGGCCAGATCTCGCCGCCGGGCCGTAAGGCCTTGCACGCGTAGGCCGCGTCGTGGCGCGCCCGCCACAGCGTCTGCCGCTGCTGCTCGTCCTGCGACCACTGAAAATCGCCGCCGCCGTATTCGGCGGCAATGCTCCCAACCTGCTCCGCCTGCTCCCGCACCGCCGAAGTCGTGCCGTGAAATTCCAGAAACAGGGTCGGCGCCACCGGGTTGCTCAGTCGCGAGTAGCGGTTGACGGCGTCGATCTGGACTTCGTCCAGCAGCTCGATGCGCGCCACCGGAATGCCGAGCTGAATGGTCTCGATGGCGGTATCGACCGCGCCGTCCAGGGTGGCGAATCTGCACACCGCGGAAGACACCGCCTCCAGTCGACCGTAGAGGCGTACGGTCAGCTCGGTGATGATGCCGAGGGTGCCTTCCGAACCGATGAACAAATGGGTCAGGTCGTAGCCTGCCGCCGACTTCCTCGCCCTGCCGCCGGTGCGGATGACGCGGCCGTCGGCCAGGACCACGGTGAGCCCGAGGACGTTTTCCCGCATGGTGCCGTAGCGCACCGCGTTGGTGCCGGAGGCCCGGGTGGCGGCCATGCCGCCGAGGGTGGCGTCGGCGCCGGGATCCACGGTGAAGAACAACCCCTGGTCGCGGAGATGGGTGTTGAGCTGCCGGCGGGTGACGCCGGCCTGCGCGCTGCAGTCGAGGTCGCGCGGATTGACCTGCAGTATTTCACGCATGCGCGACAAGTCGATGCACAATCCCCCCGCGGGGGCCATCACCTGCCCCTCCAGCGAGGTGCCCACGCCGTAAGGGATCATGGGTAGGCCGGCGGCGGAGCACAGCTTCGCGATCGCCGACACCTCTTCGGTGGAGTTGGGAAACACGACCGCGTCCGGCGGCTGTCCGGGTTGGTAACCTTCGTCGCGACCGTGCTGTTCGCGCACGGCCGAATTGGCGGTCACGCGATCGCCCAACATGGCTTCCAGGCGGGCAAGGGTGTGCGCCAGCGAAGCGCCGATTGCCATCACGAACCTCGAGATTGTATCCAGGACGGCAGACGATGAAGACGCGGTCGAGCGGCCGGGGCGGCGCAGCGACTCGCGGTCGAGCGTCGCGGCCGCCTAGTGCTAATAACGGGGAGGACGGCTGCCTCGCCCGCCGCTCTTTTCCTTCGCCACGCTCACTACGATCGTGCGCCCTTGCATCTCCTGGCTGTTCATGGCCAGTGCTTGATCGGCGCCCTCCTGGGTCGCGAACGTTACGAACGCAAAGCCCCGGGAACGCCCGGTGTTACGATCGGTGACGAGTTTGACACTTTCGATTTCGCCGCACGACGAAAAGGTCTGCTCGATATCCGCCTCCGTTGCGGAAAAGGGTAGATTTCCAATGTAGAGCTTTCTCTGTTGCATGTCTCGACGCTACTCAATGGAGAGGATCGTAATCGTGAAGTGAAGATTCTCACCCGCCAGAGGATGGTTGTGGTCAATGACGACGTGATCTTCTTTCACCTCGTGGACCCGGACATGGCGTTCGTTCCCCTCGGCATCCCGACCGACGAGCGTGGTACCGATCTGGCGCGCATCCTCGGGTATGCGGTCCAGGGGTATCTCGACGAACGCCTCCGGCTGCACCGTGCCGTAGCCGTCCTCGGCGCTGAGCGAGATCTCTTTCACTTCGCCGTTCTTCATTCCCTGGAGGGCCGTTTCCAGGGCCGGCAATATCTTCCCCTCGCCCTGGGTGTACACTAGCGGCGACTGGCCGGTGTTGCTGGCCGCAACCGAACCGTCATCGAGTTTGAGCACGTATTCTATAGACACCGTGCGACCTTCGTCGATCACGATGTCGTCGGCGGCATGGACATTGAGGCCGAACACGAGCATGAGCGCCGCGCAGCAGGCGCGCCCGAGTCCGGATATTGAAAACGCTTTCATGCAATACTCCAATGGATCAAACATAGTCATACCCAGATACGTCCTGAGCGGTGGCTCTACCCCAGCGCATTGGGCACTAAGATCATTACCAACAGCAGTCGATAACCCGTTTACGCTAAACACGTGCGCCCGGGTCGGTGCGGAAATAATCCGGGACGAGGACGAATGGTTTAGTCGGGACCATGATAGCACAACGACGTATCGGCAACGCCTTTTCCACCCGACGAATACCGCGTCAAACGACCGTTACCGCTTGAACTAAAAGAAATTTCGCCCTGACCCGGTATTTTCGGACGACGCCAATGTCGCCATTGAAAATGTTGACGCTCACCGCTCTGGCGATGCTGGCGTTTGCCGCCAATTCGGTGTTGTGCCGGGCGGCACTGGGGCAATCCCTCATCGACGCTTCCAGCTTCACCGCGCTGCGCATCGTGTCGGGGGCCGCGACCTTGTGGCTCATCTGGCGCCTGACACGCCCGGCGGGGCGCAGGCTGCGTGTCGACTGGCCGTCGGCGTCGATGCTGTTTCTGTACGCGGTGACGTTCTCGTTCGCCTACATCAGCCTCGAGACCGGCACCGGCGCGCTCATCCTTTTCGGGCTGGTGCAGCTCACCATGATCGGCGTCGGCCTCAGGCGGGGCCAGCGGCCGAACGCCTGGGCGTGGGCGGGCATGGTCGTCGCCATCGCCGGGCTGGTGTACCTGGTGTCGCCCGGATTAACTGCGCCGCCCCTGCACGGGGCCGCACTCATGGCCACCGCCGGCGTCGCCTGGGGGGTGTACTCGTTGCGCGGCAAGGGCGACACCGACGCGGTCACCGCGACCACCGGCAATTTTCTCGGCGCCGTCCCCATGGCGCTGCTCGTGGGGGCGTTGTTTCTTCCGCAACTCAGTGTGAACCCGACCGGCGTGCTGCTGGCCACCGTGTCCGGCGCCGTCACCTCGGGCGTGGGGTACGTAATCTGGTACGCGGCCCTGCCCGGGCTGACGCCGACCCAGGCGGCCAATGTGCAGTTGTCGGTCCCCGCCATCGCCGCACTGGGCGGCGTGCTGCTGTTGTCGGAGCCGCTGACCGCTCGCCTGCTGCTCGCCAGCGCCGCGATCCTGGGCGGCATCGCCATGGTGCTGTCGCAACGCCGTTGACGACGATTGACTAGCGACGGGTAATCAGGGAACTGCTTGCCCACTGCCGTGGCGGTCGAGAGACGTGCCGAGAAAAGAGTATCATGGCGGCCTTTCAGTCGCCTGCACACAGCGAGAGCGGAGGACATTGTCATGACACAGGCATCCGATGTCTGGCCGCGCGGCAAGCCCGAGGTCGGCCAAAGGGCGCGTCGTACGCGGGCGGTTTCCGATCGCGACATCGAGCTGTTCACCGAGATCAGCGGCGATCGCAACCCGCTGCACTACGACCTGGAGGCGGCGCGCGCCACGGCCTTCGGCAGCATCGTGGTGCAGGGCGGCGTCACCAGCGCCATCCTGAACGCCGTGGTCGCGGAGAACCTGCCCGGGCCCGGCACCGTGTTCCTGCAGACCAACTGGAGCTTCAAGGCGCCGGTGCGGCCGGGCGACTCCATCACCGGCGAGGTGAAAGTGACCAAGGTGCGCGACGACAAACCGATCACGGAACTCGCAACGCGCGTATACCGCGACGACGGCACCCTGGTCCTCGAGGGCACCGCCGTCTGTTACACGATGCCGATCTAGGCCCAAGTTGGAGAGGTTCCTCGGGTGCGGTGCCGGATTCGAAACTTCTTACTTATCGATTGATGCTTGAACGTGATGTAATTCAACTGATCGCCGTCTGCCCCGATCCGATAATCGGAATAGAGCGTAGCGGTGTCATCTCGCTGTTCAATTCCGCCTCGGAGATGCTTTTGGGTTACCGCAAGCAAGACGTATTGAATCGCCTGCACATCAGCAGACTCTACGTATCAGTGGCCGAGGCGAGGCAGGTGAAGCGGCTGCTGCACACCAGCGGCAACAAAAGGCTGCAGGGTTTTGAAACACAACTGGTTTCCCACGGTGGTCGCGTGATCGACATCCGACTGTCGGCAGCGCTGTTGTTCGACGGTGAGGTGGAGATAGGCAGCGTCGGATTTTTTCAAGACCTCACTGAACAGAAGCGTCTCGAGGAGCGACTGAAGCAGCTCGCCAATACCGACGACCTCACCGGCCTTTACAACCGACGATATTTCGACACGGTGTTACGCAACGAAGTCGACCGCGCGCAACGTTATCATCGCCCCCTTACACTGATTTCCGCGGACATTGACGGCTTCAAACAGGTCAACGATCTGCTCGGACATCTTCAAGGTGACAAAGCGCTGCGTTTTGCCGGCAGAACGATCCAGTCCGCCGTTCGTAAGACCGATGTGGCATCGCGCATCGGCGGCGACGAATTCCTGGTGCTGCTGCCGGAAACCAAGGCGCCCGAGGCCATTGTCATCGCCGAGCGCGTGCGCCAGGCATTTGCCACCGGCTGGGCCGCCCGCACGGAGGACCGCGGCGACAACGACGAACCGGCGCCCACGATTACCATGAGCTTGGGTGTCGTCGAGCTGCGTCCGGGTACGACCCCGGAACAGTTTCTAGGTCTCGCCGACGCCTCGATGTACCGAGCCAAGCGCGGCGGCGGCAACCGCGTTGAGAAAAATTAGGGACAGACCACGATTAGCCCCTTTTTCCAATAGGAAAATTAGGGACAGACCCGCACCCCGTTAATTGGGGACAGACCCGGGTTTTTCTCGATCTTACGCGCCGATCGTTTGCGTCGCAGTGTATATAACGACGGATGCTCCGACCGATCCCAGCCCCAGCGCGATGTGCCAGACGCGCCGACGCTGCAAGACGACCGCCATGCCGCTCAGGGTGATGGCAATCGAGAGCAGGGTGACGCCGATGGCGAAGATTTCGTGGGCGCGCATGGTGCGGCCGACGGTCAGCTCTTCTTCTTTGATCTCCGCAGTCAATCTGCGCACGTCGCGGGATTTTTCGACGATTTTCCGTTCGTCCTTGTCCGGCGCCACACCCAGCGCCTTGAGCACATCGTGCTTGGAACGCAGAATCTCGATCTCAATCTGGTCGCGATCGCGATCGACCACTTCCACGATCTCGTGCGTGCGTTCCATGAGCGCTTCGTTGGCGGTGATCCCGGCCAGCAGCGCACCGACGGCGGAGAACAAGGCCATCGCCATCGTGGAGATGGCCAACCACGCTACCCAACTTGGCTTCTTCTCGACCAGTTGTTCGGCCTCTTCGAGGACGGTATCTTTAGCAGCTTCGGCCGCTTCCTCGAACTCCGACACTGCGATCTCCGTCAGCTAGCACGCACAAGATCAATTCGCCGATTGATACGATTTGCCCAGTCTTGCCGCCGGGCGGGGCGTCAATCCCAGAGTTCCTCGCCGTCCTTGTAGCTGTTCTGCAGCGCGTCGAGATCGCACACCGGATCGAACACGGCGTTGTAGCCGGCTTCCTGGTTGTAGGAAACTTCGACGCTGTGGCCGTTGGGATCGGTAATGTAGGCGCAATAGCCCCCGGGCCAGCCCTCCTCACACGGGCCATTTTCAAGAATCCCTTCCTCTTTCGCCATTTCGGCAATTCGCTTGACCTCGCTGCAACTGCGGCAGGTAAATCCAATGTGGGCGGACGCCACAATCGGGTGCGCGAGTTGCGCGTTGTGGTAATCGGTGGGACCGGAGCGATTTTTGTCCGAAAGGTCCACCGGGTCTGCGGCCAGCAAGGCGATTTGGAAAGGCCGAATGCCGTCGGCCAACCAGACGTTGGTGGGATTCTCGCGCCGTTTGACCACCTTCATCTGAACGTACTTTTCATAGAACGCGATGCTCTTCTCGACGTCAACGACGGGAATTGCGAGATGCGAAAAGGAAACTCCCTTGCCACTCACACCGGAAACGTCGAATTCACCAGGAGCTAGATCAGACATGTTATCCTCCTTTCAAATGGTGTTTGTTGCCCCATCTTTTACAGGCAACGATGCGTGTGTGCCGTGATTAGCGTTAGTGGTGATGCGTGCCCAGCGTCCCGTGCGGTTTGCTGTGTGTTGTTTCGAGTTTGTCGATCGCTTGCTTGATGTCCCCGATCAGGATGTCCGCCATATCGCGGCTGAACTGCTCTCTGACGTTCATTCGCATCACGTTTACGTGGTCGGCGTTGGCCGGCAAACTGAAAGCGGGAATCGTCCAACCTTTTTGCGCAAGCGCCGCGACTAAATCCGCCGCATTGTATCTGCTCTCATCCTTGAGTTTGCTGATACAGCTCGGAGTGAATTCTCCGCCGTTGAGGACGTCGAACTTTCCGATTTCCGCAATGCCCTTGGCGAGATATCGAGCGTTTTCGCGCATTGCGTTCTGAATTCTCGTATACCCTTCCCGCCCGAGTCGGATGAAGTTGTAGTACTGGGCCAGAATCATGGCGCCGCCGCGTGAAAAGTTGAGACTGAACGATCTTTCGACAAAACCCAGCACGTTCGTCTCCGTGACCAGACTCTTGGGAATATCCTTCTCGTCTCGCCAGATCGCCCAACCGATCCCCGGATAGACCAGACCATATTTGTGTCCCGAAGCATTGATCGTCCTCACCTGCTCCAGGCGAAAGTCCCATTCAATTTCGGGATTCAAAAACGGAGCGATGAAGGCGCCGCTGGCACCGTCGACGTGCAAGGGAACATCGAGTCCGGTCCGGTTTTTCAGATCCACCAGAGCGTCGTTGATCTCCTTTATCGGATCGTAGTCGAACGTGTACGATGTACCCAATACGCCGACGACCATGATCGTATTTTCATCAACCTGCTCCATAACTTCCTCAGCGTTAATCGTGAATCGATCCGGATGCAATGGGATCATCCTTTGTTCGACCTCCAGGAATATGGCGCCCTTGACCCAGGTCAGATGCACGTCGTTTCCCAGCACGATATTCGGCTTGTCGTACGGCTTGCCTTCCGCTTTGCGCTTCTCCTGCCATCTGCGTTTATGCGTCAACATGGCGAGAATGAGGGCCTCGGACGAGCCGATGCATTCGATGCCCCAAGCTTTTTCCGGTTCTGGGGCATTGAAGAGGTTAATCAGAATATTGACGCAGCGATTCTGAATCTCCAGATTCCCGCGGTAGACTTCGGTATCGATATAGTTAACGCCGAGGTTTTCGCTGATCAGCCGGTTACACTCCTCATCCATCACCGAGGTGCAAAACGTCGCCATATTCAAAACCGGATTTCCCTGCAGCTGCAGTTCATCGTGGATCAGATGGTAGGCCGCCTTGGGATCCATAGACTTTTCTGGAATGGTGTTTCTCGGCAGCGGCTCCGTCAGATATCGTGAACCAAAAGTCGGCGATACCGCACTGCTCGTGTCGGCTTTCATGTATGTGTCTTCGGCAATTAGGGGCTTAGACGCTGAACTCATATGTCAACTCCGTGCAGATATCTGCATAGTCAATGTGTACGTTGCTGGGCACTTTGCACGTCGATTCGATTACCTAAAAATTGCCTTGGCGGTCAACCGCCAGCGATGCAATCCTGGGCAAGTCGGACCCAAATGAAACATCTGCGCAAGAAACCATTGCTACTTCTATTCGTGCAATAACACCGGGCCTACGCGCCCAGATAAGGTCGCCTGATCGTCTCTCATACTGGAGACCATGCGAACATCTATAGGTCCCACGGCATCCAGGTGCACATCCTGTTGCGGAAACGCGATGATGACTCCCGCCTCGCGGAATAACTCATCGATTCGAAAGCGGACGTTTGACTGATGCTTCCACACGTCCATTTCCGAATGAGCGGAGATCCAGAAATACACTTCAAAGATGAGCGCGTTTGCACCAAAGTCATGAAAAATGATCAAGGGTGCCGGATCCTTCAGGATGTCTGAGTCTTCATCGACCACAGTGCGGATTAACGTCTTAACCTTCTCCGCCGGGGATCCGTACCGCACACCAACGCTGACCTTGGTACGAATGACGTGGTCAGTCAGCGTCCAGTTTACGACCGTGTGTTCGAGCAGATGACTGTTGGGAACGAGCATGTCGATTCCATCGTCGCGGCGGATCAGGGTGGAGCGGGCGCCGATGGATTTGACGTGGCCATGCTGATGTTCGACCTCGATTAAATCGTCGACTCGCACATTTTGCCCAGCGATAAGGATCCAACCACTGATAAAATTGTTGATGATATTCTGCGCGCCAAAACCGACGCCGATTGCGATAGCGCCACCCAGGACAGTGAAGGCCGTCAGCGGGACATTCATGAGGTTCAAAATGACCAACGTGAAGCCTAATAGCAGGAAGTAAAACACTACGGACTGGAAGGCCATCGAAGCACTATGGCTGAGACCTACACCCGGGAGGATCCGGCGCCCAAGCACCGCGCTGATGAATCGTGCCGCCGCTATGCTTAGCAGGAAGAACAGGATACTGAGGAAGATTTTACCGACCGTAATTGGCCGGTCGTCGACATGGGTGATCTCGATCGCCCATACTTGCTTCGCTTTCTCCCAAGCGGTCGCGGCCCATTCAGCGATGGAAACAGTTCCGGTTGTGGCGCTAAGTTCAGCTAGGAATTTTTCCTCTAAGCGCCGCCGCGTTTCGATGTTCGCTAAATCACCCTGGAAGGCCCCTATGAGTTGCCGAAGATGGTTACGCTGCCCCTGAACCCATTGAAGGACATCGGGCTCAAGTTTATCCGAGGCCTCAATTTCATTGTCAACCGTCAACAAGTCCTTACGTAGATCGGCGAGCCGCGTGTTTTGAAGCCGCTCGTCACGGGCCAACTGTTCCAGCGCTGATTTTCTTCCCTCGGTCCAAAGCGCAATATCTTTTCTCTTATAATCGCCGTTAGCGAAGCGATATCGATTGTTCCAGAGTTGTTTCATCTCGGACAAGCGCACCAGCTCCTTGGTGAGTAAGGACACTTCCGCCTGCTTCGACTCGCGCGCCAGGCGCCAGGTTTCGACCTCTTCCACAAGCGCAGGGGCCTCACTTATGGTTTCATCAAGACGCTGGCGTGCCTCGAGCAGCTTGCGTTCCCGCCAACCGAGCGCTTGTTTCGCTACTTCCAATTTATTGTTCAAGCCATTCTCTTTCTCCGCGATCTCATCGAGTTGGTTCTGCAAGTCCGACTGGACAAATCGCGCTTCCGGGGCTACCAGTTTTATTTTTTCTTGTAGAAACGTCATACGCAGCTCGTTGAGTTCAGACGCCGTCGTTTGGTTTTCCAATTCGAGCTGGCGCAGGATCACCTTCTGTTCCGCGAATTTGCTATGAAGCTTTGCGCTGCGTAACGCCGAATCCAGTTCGGCAGTTTTCTCTTTATCTTGATTTGTATCCAATTCCTCCTTAGCCTGGCGGCGTATTTGCTCTTTTTCCTCGAAGTTATCTTTGTCGTGCTCAAGGTTATCCTTGGCCGAACTTATAGCCTCGGTGACGTTTTCGGACTTTGCCGTCTCCGTCGTGAGCTCGTCACGCAAGCTATCGAGCAGAAGGAAGGAGTAGGGTCGCTCTTCACTTGGGCCGCTCGCACGCAGAACCGTGAGACTTTCTTCAAGTTCGGTTCTCGATCGGTCCAGTTCGATCTTCCGTTCAAGTGCCGCAAGTTGTTGGCCGTACACCAAATCCGTTCGCTGTAACAGGTCCACTGCCAATTGCAAGACCGGCGCCTCGCGATCATTAGTAGTCGCATTCTTAAGCGCCTTCTCGGAAAGTTCCAGCTCCTTGGCGAACTCTTCCTTAAGTGCCTTGATCTGCTCTATCCTCTCGGCCGGCGATACCTTGGTCGCTTCGCTGGATTCGGTTTCGGCGCCGAAGGTGATTGGTGTCGGAGCAGCATGCCCTGCGGGCGCCCCGGCTCCACCTCCCGCCGCCGTCGCAACCGTCACCGGCAACTCCGCCACGGTAACCATCACGAGCAGTAGCAAGGAATAGCGAAAATTCGTCACTTTTGTTTTCAGCGGCCCGTCCCTCCAGTTCCAATTTATTGAGCAACTCGGGTGTCACTACCCAAACACTGCGCGCAGTCTGGCGTGGTGCGTGCCACGAGTCTATCGGTCAAATGCTGAAATTAACTTACAATAATTCCGAATTTGACTTCCGAAATGCCGAGGGACATCAATGAATGGGGACACGGCTAATTGGCGGCTAATTGGGGACAGACCACGATTTCCATGATCCGTAGACGGTCAGATTTGAGCGTATAATCAATTCAGACTCACCACGGATAAGGATATCCACTATGCCCCGACGCGCCCGCATCGCCGTGCCCGGCATCCCCTGGCACATCATCCAACGCGGCAACAACCGCAGCGCCTGTTTTTACACCCGGCAAGACTACCGCCGGTATCTGCGAACCCTGTCTGATATGGCATCACGCTATGACTGCGAAATCCACGCGTACGTGTTGATGACCAACCATGTCCACCTGTTGTTGACACCGGAACGCAAGGAAAGCGCCAGCCTGCTGATGAAACATCTTGGGCAACGGTATGTGCAATATATCAATCGCCACTACCGGCGCAGCGGCACACTGTGGGAAGGCCGATTCCGTTCCTGTCTGGCGCAGCGGGAAGAGTATGTGCTGACGTGCTACCGTTACATCGAACTCAATCCGGTTCGCGCCGGCATGATCGGTCATCCGCGCGAATACCCGTGGTCAAGCTATCGATGCAATGCGGAAGGCGGAGCGAACCGTCTAATCACTCCGCACGACGACTATAACCGTCTGGGCTTTTCGGCCTCTGAGCGCCGGGCCGCATACCGACAGTTGTTCACGGCACAGATTGACCCTCAACGTGTCGCGGAGATCCGTAACGCAACCAATGGCAACTTCGTGCTCGGCAATGACCGATTCAAACAAGAGATTAGCCCACTAGTGTCCCAACGTTTAATCGAACAATATCAACTGGTTAGTAGATTCAATCTGTTCCAAAGTGGAATCACTGTTGGAAAGTGCTTGGTTTAAAGGCATTTTCTCGAAGATGGTCACGCTTAGAATCTGCAAAATTGTGTAGAGGCTGGCATCCAGGTGAAGTCGCTTTCTGATGATCGCAACCAG
>CAMYIN010000058.1 GCA_947258495.1 uncultured Gammaproteobacteria bacterium | reverse complement strand
AAGCAGTGGAATGGTCTACACTGCACAGACTCCGATCATGGAGGCCAGTACGATTAAGCAGTTGGCGGTCATTGCGTCCCTGGTGGTCAGCGGGTGTCAGTTCACGCCCCTCGCGCCGGTAACGGATTACGGCGTCAACGGCGCCGCCGAAGAATCCGACATCCGCACGGCCCGACGTGCATCATCACCGCCACGCGGCGGCTTCGCCCATTCCCTGGCCGTGCACTACTCGTTATGGCGCGGCGTGCGTCATCGATACGGCGGGGCGTCGCGATCCGGCGTGGACTGCTCCGGGTTCGTCGTACTCACTTACAGGGAGGTATTCGGTATGGAGTTGCCTCGTACCACTCGGGAGCAGGCCAGACTGGGCAAACGGGTATCGCAACGACGTCTGCGCGCAGGGGATCTGGTTTTTTTCAAGACCGGATGGCGTAAGAGGCATGTGGGCATCTATCTCGGCGACGGTGTCTTTATGCACGCGTCGGCATCCCGAGGTGTGGCCAAATCCAGGTTGTACGATCCGTACTGGCGCAAGCGCTATTGGAAGGCAAAACACCTCCTCTGACGGGATGCAAAAAATGCACGACCTGAAACACGGCTAGAGCTTGCGGTCCGGCGCGGCGAGGCGATGTTCGCCGGCGACGCCGTCATTCGGGATGGTTGTTGCGGCGTCACCACGCCCGCCGGAGGCGTTCCCGGCGTTGTGTTCCTCATCCATCACCGCACGGTGTATGTGTTCGATGTAGCGCATGATTGAATGATCGTCGAAGTGATCGACCCTGCCCCTCTTGACACCTTGCACGAAACCGCGCCAGAGATCTTTGGTTCTTTGCCAGCCGCCGACCTGTCGGATATTGCCGTAAGCGTTCAAATACCATTCCTCACCCGAGTGTCGGTATCCCATCCAAGCGGGGGGGACCCGGGCGACGATGTCGTTGTTGTTCACCCAGCGCATATAATCAAGCTTGCAGAAATGTACGAAACGCTTGTCCCCCACACGAGGACTGCCGAAGGTCTGCAGCTGACTGGGGTTCGACGGAATGTGCGACAACATGCAGCGTCCGGCGCAGATCGTCGCCATGGCTCCGCCAAGGGAATGACCGGTAAACCAAAGGTTCTTGGAATTGTTGATCAGCGCATGCTCAATTCGCGGCCACAAATCGTCAACCTCCTGTTTGAACCCCCGATGTACCCGCCCCATAGTCTCCGCCACCGCGGTGACGGCGTTGGCGTCCGCGCGTATGTCGTTCCATTCGTTTGGTTCGGTGCCTCGGCATGCGATCACGCTGTCGACGCCGTTCTCGAAATTGTACGCCTGCGCTCCGTCCCGATCGAAAAATTGCGTTTCGGAAAAACTCAGACGGGCCGCGGCCCCGGCTGCTTCACGCTCGGGCAGATAGGCGATCATGGAAAGCTCGGCGAACAACAGGGACCGCCTCAGAGCACCGACGTCGGTAATGGGTCCGGTCAATTCCGATCGCAGTTCTATCTCTTCGGCGATGTGCTGCGATATGGGCGTGTTGTCGCTAGTCTGGTTCACCGCGGCGTAACCGTTTTTCGAGCAGCTCGATTTTATCGCGGAACGGAAGCTGGTGCGTGTCGGCAAGCGTGAACACGGCTTCGGCACGCTATCGCGCGGGTCCGGGGGCACGGTGTTTGCCGGCGGGGCGGCGGCACCCGCCGCGGCTCAGCGCGGGAATGCAATGGAAACGCCCGATCGCCGGCGCCGGTTCTGCGGAACCGAGAAAGCGCCGTCCCGGCTGTCCCCGATCGATCCGCCGACAGGGTGCGTCGGGCGGGATCGCGCCGATTGCGCCGGCGACCGCTACACGGGGGCGCAGATGCGCCCGAGCAGGAAACGTAAACACGCCACGTCAACGAAGGAGTAATCGTTCACGGGAATCCGGCTGGACAAAACACGCATGGCGCGATCCGGCTCACCCAACTGGTCAACCACCAGGATGGCCTCGGAAAAATCCTCGTGCGCAGTGTATTCGTTCACCGTGATCACCGTGCGAACACCGCTGCCGCTGGCGGACAACATTCCGTTGCGTGAATCTTCCAAGGCGATCAACCGCTGCGCAGGTATACCCATACGTTGCCGCACGAAATCGTATATCTCGCTCGAGGGCTTTTTATGCACCGCGTCCTCACCGGCGGCGATCTCCTCGAACCACGCGCTTGCGTCCGGATCGATCGCTGTTGCCAACAGCGCCTCGACGTTGGCCCGCGAAGTGGTAGTGGCGATGGCCAGGCGCAAGCCGGTGGAGTACGCCTCTTTGATCAAGCGCTTGATGCCTGGCCGCGCGGGCATTCCCTGCCGCCGCACGATATCCACGAATTTTTCCGTTTTTAGAGCATGAATATCGTCTATGAACGCGTCCACATTCCGCACACCGCCGATTTCCGGGGCATAGTGATCGACGTAGTGATGCAGACGTTCTTTACCACCGTGGACTGCCAGGAGAATGCCGTAGAACTCGGGGTCCCAGTTCCAATCGAGGCCCAGTTCCCGAAAAGCGGCGTTATAAGCGACCCGGTGTCCGCTCCTCTCGGTGTCGGCAAGTGTACCGTCGACGTCGAAAATGAGGCCTTCTAGCTCTGTATCGTGCACGATATTCCCGGATTTTACGCGATATCCGGGCCTCGCCGCCGCCCGCAAATTAGCCGATTGCGGTTGCGCCGACCCGGTGTTTGTAGTAAAAATGCGCGCTTATTTTTCCCCAGGTGTACCTTAGGAGTCCAGATTATGGCGGCCACTTCCAAGAAGAAGGCCAAGGCGAAAAAGAAGACGTCGAAGAAGAAAGTCGTAAGAAAAGCGGCGAAAAAGCGCAAAGCGGTAAAGAAAAAAGCGGCCAAAAAAACGACGAAGAAAAAAGCGGCCAAGGCCAAGAAAGGAAAAAAAGCGGTAGCTAAGAAAAAGACCGCTCGGAACGCCGCTGTCAAGAAAAAGAAGCCGGTCAAAAAGAAACCGGTCAAAAAGAAACCGGCGAAGAAGCCCGCCAAGAAGAAATCCGCGGCGAAAAGGAAACCGAGTCGCGGGCTGCGGATGATGGGTGACACGATCATACAAGGTGTCGAACCATATCAGTCCAAAAGGAACGAGGAATACATGAACGCCCCCCAACTCGATCATTTTCGAGCGATCCTGGAGAATTGGCGGGCGCAGTTGGTGGACGACATCAATCGCACCATACACTCGATGCAGGATGAAACCATCAATCATCCGGATCCCAACGATCGCGCGACCCAGGAAACGGACATGTCCCTCGAGTTACGCAGCCGTGATCGGGAGCGAAAATTGATCCGGAAAATCGACGAGACTTTCCTCCTCATCGAATCCGGCGACTACGGTTACTGCGAGAACTGCGGCGTCGAGATAGGAATTCAACGTCTCGAGGCTCGGCCCACGGCGACGCTGTGTATCGACTGTAAGACCTTGGACGAAATCCGCGAGAAACAGATGATTTAAGCGTCGATCCGGATTGCGGCTAGCGTCGCTCCGTCTTCGACCACTGGCCCGCGGTGGGGATCGTCAAATCGGAATTTCACGCCGCTGCCTGGTGCAGGGATCCGCACATGCAGACGCTTTGGCCCTATTTTTTTCGCTATTCCCCGCGCCCGCGCTACCGCCGCGAGCGCCTCGAACTTGCGGATGGCGACTTTCTCGACCTCGATTGGCACGAACCGTCCCCAATCGGCCCCCTCGCCGTATTGCTGCATGGGCTGGAAGGTTGCTCACGATCACACTACATACGTGGACTCGTCCACGCCCTTGGCCGGCGCGGTGTTCGCTCGGTGGTGCTGCACCAACGTGGTTGCAGCGGCGTGCCCAACAGACTCGACCGCGGCTACCACGCGGGCGAGACGGCCGACCTGGACTACGCGGTGACACAATTGCACGCCCGGGAACCGGATACGCCCTTGGCCGTCGTCGGCTTTTCCC
>CAMYIN010000057.1 GCA_947258495.1 uncultured Gammaproteobacteria bacterium | reverse complement strand
ATCGAGGATCTCACGCGTTCTTCATCGCGGGGGTGTACTACGATTACGGCTCCGATCGCGGCGTCGTCGCCATGCATCGCAGCACCTACCTAAGGCACTGGTCCGATGCGGCGATATCCTCGTTCGCCGTCTACCTGGAGGCCGGGACCCATCCTCAGCGATTTCTTCACGCCCTCGAAACCGGCGTGCTAGCGCGAACCGAACTCACGGCACGCTCCAACCGCGAGCTGCGCGCGCTCTCCCTGGAAATCTTCGATCGCACCTTCGCAGTTACCGGAGTGCTGCGGATGCTGACCATCGTCGTCGCGGTGATCGGGATCTTCAGCGCCCTCATGTCCATTCAGCTCGAGCGCGGCAGGGAATTCGCGATATTGCGCGCAACCGGCGTCACCCCACGGCAGCTTTGGGCGATGGTAACCACCGAAACCGGATTGTTGGGCCTGGCCGCGGGTCTCATGGCGATTCCCCTGGGGCTGTGTCTGGCGCTGGCCCTCATCTTCGTAATCAACCGCATCTCCTTCGGCTGGACCATGCAGACCTGGGTCACTCCCGAGCACTTTATCCAGGGCGTGCTGCTCGCCGTGGCCGCCGGCGTCATCGCCGGCATCTACCCGGCTTTGCGCCTCGCGCGCACGCCGCCGAGCTTTGCGCTGCGTCATGAGTAACGCCCGCCGCAGCGCCGGCGTCCTGCCTGCAGCCACGCTGCTGGCGGCGCTCGTATCGTGCGCCGAAAACGGCCCCAGCGCAGCGACACCGTCTGCGCCGGCGTCAGTCGCCGACGCGCTGCAGGCAACGGACGACGAAGAATTCCGCAAAGCGCTGGCACCGGTACCGCTGCGCTTCCCCAGGGATCACGGCCCGCATGAAGCATTCAGGACCGAGTGGTGGTATTTCACCGGCAACGTCATCACTCCGCAGGGGCGTCGGTTCGGCTACCAGTTCACCCTGTTTCGAATCGCGCTGTCACCGCGACGTTCCGACAGCGCCTCCGCCTGGGCGACGAATCAAGCCTATATGGCGCATCTGGCGGTTACCGATATTGACGCCGATGCCTTTCACCACGACGAACGTGTCGCCCGAGGCGCGCTCGGGCTCGCCGGGGTTAGCGCGTCCCCGTTTCGGGCCTGGCTGGAGGACTGGAGCGTGGTGAGCGTCGCGGAAATCGCGCAGACGCCCTGCAACGGCTGCATGGATCTGCGCATCGCCGCCTCCAACGATTCCGTCGCCCTCGCGCTCACCCTTGTCGGCACCAAACCGGCCGCGTTGCACGGTCGCCGCGGTCTGAGCCAGAAAAGTGATCGCCCGGGCAACGCATCGTACTACTACTCGCTGCCGCGCCTGGAGACGCGGGGCACGATCACAATCGGCGAGCAGCTATTCCCTGTGGAAGGCGCCAGCTGGTTCGATCACGAGTGGTCTACTTCCTACCTGGAGCGAGATCAGGCGGGCTGGGACTGGTTTTCAGTGCACCTGCCCGGTGCCACCGATATCATGTTCTTCAGGCTGCGCGCCCGCGATCCGGGCGGCCGTGATTTCGTCAGCGGAAGCTACATCGAGGCCGATGGCACGGTGGTCCCGCTCACGGAAAGCGACGTCCGTCTAGAAGTGCTGGGAAGCTGGACGAGCCCGCATACCGGCATCGTCTATCCGGGGCGCTGGCGCGTCGAACTGCTGACGCGGGACACGGTACTGCACATCACCCCCTGGGTCGCGGACCAGGAAATGAACCGGACGTTTCGCTATTGGGAGGGAGCCGTCCGGGTGGACGGACGCATGAACGATCTCCCGCTGACCGGCCACGGCTATGTGGAGTTGACCGGTTACCGCTGAGGCGCCGGCGGGCGGCGACCGCCCCGGCCGACGCCAGCGCTATTTCTGCGCAACCAGATAGGCCACGTAAGACAGGCAGTTCTCACCCTTGTCTTCGCGGGTGAAGACACCGTTACCGCTTTCTCCGTCCTCGTCGGTCCCTTCCCAATAGCAATCGACGCGGGCAAAACCGGCATCCTCGAGTATTTCCCGCAATTCGGTCAGGCCCCACAGTCGCCAATCGTAGCTGAACGCATGACGCCACTCGCTGCCGTCCGGAAAGCGAAAGTGAATATGGAACTTGGCCTCGCTGGTGATCGGCCAATACTCGTCCTGATCCCAGACGTAGGAGAAACCTTCTTCCAGTTCGGTCTCTTCCTCCATCGCCTCGAAACATTCAGGGCCGCCGTGAAGATCGACGACGAAAATGCCCCCGGGTGCAAGGTCTTCCCGGGATCGACGGAAATAGTCGAGCATTTCGTTCCGGGTCTTGAATACCCAATAGGAAAAATTCTGGGCGCAACGAATATCCGGTGCCTTATCGCTCGTTTCGCGTGCATCTTTGTTATGCAGCGTCGCCCGCTCCGCGGCGGGGCCGAGCGGTTGCAAATTGTGCCGCGCTCCCCACTGCAGTGGTTCCGGGTCGATGTCGAAGGCCTCCGCCGTATACCTGGGACCGCGACTGATCCAATGCGACGTAAGCAGGCATGTGCCGGAAAAGTCCTCGCGGAAATGCCGCGCCTTCTTGTGCCGCAGCCTCCTGTAGAGGTCCGCAAGAAACTCAATGTCTTCCTCCGGAGATTGGACCGCCAGCTGGTACAGTTCGTATTTGTCCGCGGACTTCGCCGAGTATTTTGACTTTTTCTTCTTCGGTTTTTTGTTCTTGTCTTTCTTGCGTGCGGACTTCGACGGCATCGTTGCTCCTCAATAAACAAGCGCTCTCTCGGGGTCGCGCAGCATAACGCCTTCGTTACCCGGCCTCAAGACTCCAGGCGCCCAAGGCCGGGTTGAACACCAGGGAGTGGTGTCGTTCGACGCTGCAATCGCCGCGTTTGCCGGCTCGTCGTTAACCGACTTCGGCCGACAGACTCTGAATGAGCGACTCGGCCTGAGCCTGATAACCGGCGCCGAACAGATTCAGGTGGTTGAGAACGTGATACAAGTTGTAGAGCCGTTTTCGCAGTTTATAGTTGTTATCCAACGGCCACGCGTTTCTGTAGGCGTTGTAGAAAGCGTCGCCGAAGCCGCCGAACAACTCCGTCATCGCGATATCGGTTTCGCGGTCGCCGTAATAAACCGCGGGATCGTAGATCACCGGATTTCCCTCGTCGTCCATGGCGAAATTGCCACCCCACAGGTCCCCGTGCAACAACGACGGCAGCGGTCGGTAGCTGTCGAAAAAGGCCTCAAGTTTTTGCAGCAATCTATCACCTTGCCGCTGAAGCGTTCCGTGGTAGCCGTTGCGGGCGGCAAGCTCCAACTGGAATCCCAGACGATGTCGACGCCAGAATACGACCCAGTCCTGTGTCTGGGTGTTGACCTGGGGCGTTGCACCGATGGTGTTGTTGCGGTCCCAGCCGAAACAGGGGCGGGTGCATCGATGCAGGTTTGCGAGCTGTTCTCCCAGGCGACGCTGGGACGCGCCGGTGCCCGCTCGCAACGTCACGTGTTGCAGCACGAGATAAGACGCGTCCTCGGTCGCGCCCCAGCACAGCGGCCGCGGACTCCGTACCGTGTCGGACTTCCGAATTTCCTCCAGGCCCGCCGCCTCGGCCTCGAACATGTCGGCCAGGGCCGGGCGATTCAGCTTTACAAAGTAGCGGCCCGCGTCCCCGTCCACGATCAGCGTCCTGTTGATGCAACCGCCGGCGACCTCGCGTTCACGTCGTACCCGAAACGGCCTCCCCGTGGCCGCGGTGATATGCCGGCAGATGTCAGGGCTGAGCATAAACAGTTATGGGCGCAGGCTACAGCGATCGCAGAAGAACGAAGGCTAACCTATTGAATTATCGTTATCCAACCAAGGGCGACTTATGCACAGCAGATGAAATCCCGCTGCGGCCGCAATGCGCGGATCTTCCCGCTCCTGCCCGAGCCCACTCGTAACCGTTTAACACCCTGTTTTTGCTCCGAAATAAATCGTGACTAAATTTTATGCAAGGCCAACAAATCGCGCCGAAATCCAGCGATGCCGAACCCCCCCGGCAGCTTGTCCACAAAGTTATCCACAAAATATGTGGGTAACCTGCGAAACGATTGTCTATCAAATAGTTAGCCTGTCCCGGCGGGGCGCCGTGGAGCGCGGCTATGGTAGATTGAACGCATGCCGACCTCGACCCTTGCGCGTGTCGCCGTACCGGTGCCGGTACGCAGGACCTTCGATTTTCTCATTCCGAAAGACTCGACCGTATCCCCGGGTGTTCGTGTCCTCGTTCCCTTCGGCGGACGCCGCCTCGTCGGCGTGGTAGTCGCGACCGGATTCTCGAGCGAGGTGCCCAGAGAACGTTTGAAGTCGGTGGAGCAGGTCTACGATCGCGAACCCGTCGTCCCTGGCCGCCTCCTGGAAACGCTCACCTGGGCGGCCGACTATTACCACCATCCGATCGGGGAGGTGATGCACGCCGCGCTGCCCTTCGACCTCCGCCGCGGCATCGCCACGCGGCCAAGAAGCCGGGACGCGTATCGCCTGACTGCGCAGGGAGCGGCGTACGATCCGGTCCTGCTCGATCGCGCACCGGCGCAAAAGCGGCTGCTTCAGCTGTTGCAGCACGGCAGCAGTAGCCCCCGAACCGCCGCCGATTGCCGCACCGTGTCCCCCTCCTGGCGGCGGGCGATGTCGGCGTTGATCGCAAAGGGGCTGGCATCGATCGCACAGACGCCCACGGAGTTGTCGCCGACCTCGGACCGTGCCACGCCGGTGCTACTGAACCCGGCCCAGCGCGCAGCAAGTGCGCAAATCGTAGCTGCCCTCGGCCGATATCGGTCTTTTCTGCTCTACGGGATCACCGGGAGCGGCAAGACCGAAGTCTACCTGCGGGTCGTCAACGCCGCGATCGAGCGACGCAAACAAGCCCTCGTGCTGGTTCCGGAGATCGCCCTTACCCCCCAGTTGATTGAACGGTTTCAGCACGGTTCTGGATCTTCCGTTGCGTTGTTTCATTCCGGCATGTCTGCGGCCGAGCGTTATCGCGTCTGGCGCGCGGCGGCTTCGGGCGGAGCGGATGTAGTCCTGGGTACGCGGTCGGCGATATTCGTACCGCTGCTGCGCCCGGGTGTCTTCATCGTCGACGAGGAACACGATGCGTCGTACAAGCAACAGGACGGCTTTCGCTATCACGCCAGGGACCTGGCGCTGTATCGCGCAAAACGGGAGGGCATACCCGTGGTACTGGGTTCCGCTACCCCGGCGCTAGAAACGCTGGCCAACGCCGAGCGTGGACGTCACCAGAGGCTCGAGCTCGCGGCGCGTGCCGGCGCCGCCCGTTTGCCGGCGATACGTATGCTGGATCTCAGGACGACGACGGCGGTGGGCGGTGTGAGCCGGCCGCTGCTCGACGCCATGCGCAAGCGAATCGAACGAGGCGAGCAAAGTCTGCTGTTTCTCAATCGCCGCGGCTACGCACCGGTGATGTATTGCGTGCATTGCCAATGGTGTGCCCACTGTCCCCGCTGCGACGCCAAGCTCACCTGTCATCGTTCCTCTGCCCAATTACGCTGCCACCACTGCGGTCACACGGATAGCATGCCGCCGAATTGTCCCCACTGCGGACGGGACTCGCTTATGCATCTGGGTGAAGGTACGCAACGCGTCGAGCAGAGCTTGCGTGCGCAATTCCCGCAGGCGAAGATCTTACGTATCGACCGGGACGCCACCCGACGCAAAGGGCGCCTCGAGGCCGCCCTGCAACAAGCCAAAGGTGGAGAGGCCGAGATCCTGGTCGGCACGCAGTTGTTGTCCAAAGGACACGATTTCCCCAAGGTGACGCTGGTCGGCGTCATCAATGCGGATCAAGGCTTGTTCAGTCTCGACTTTCGCGCCGCCGAACACTTGTTGCAGCAGATACTTCAGGTTGCGGGACGCGCAGGGCGGGCCGACAAGCACGGCGAGGTCCTGATCCAGACCTCCTGTCCCGACCATCCCTATTTCCGCTCTCTGGCGACCCACGATTACGGAGAATTTGCGCAGACCGCGCTGGCAGAAAGGAAGCAGGCACGATGTCCTCCCTATCGGCATTTTGCCCTGCTTCGTGCGGAGTCGACCGCGAGCGGTGAAGCGCTGCGCTTTCTGTCTTTTGCGCGCACCCGGGCGCTCAGCGCGACCCGGGACATGCCAAGCAACGGTATCGCCGTCATGGACCCGGTGCCGGCCCCCATGGAAAAACGTGCAGGTCGTTACCGGGCGCAATTGCTGCTCAGCGCCGGGTACAGGCCGCCGCTGCACAGGGCACTCGAACGGCTGCTGCGGGACCTGGAAAAATCGCCGCAGTCCAGGCGTGTACGCTGGTCACTCGATGTCGACCCGATCGATCTCTACTGACGACAGATTGTGCGGCTTCTCCTAGGCTGAGCGGACCGGTAGAATCACCGCCCTTTCTCGCTTGGACGAAGCGCAGAGTGAAAAAGCAGCTGCACCATCTCTTTGCCTCGGCAATCGAACGGCTCAAGACCGACGGCGTTCTTCCACCGGATCAGCATGTCGATGTCCGCTTCGAGCGTACGCGCCAGCCAGAGCACGGCGACTTCGCTACCAATGTGGCGCTCGCGCTGGGGAAGGCAGCCGGACGACCGCCGCGCGAACTTGCGCGGCTGATCGTCGCGGCCTTGCCGGCGTCGACGGACGTATCCAAGGTCGACATCGCGGGTCCGGGATTCATCAACGTGTTCGTCTCCGACGAAGCCCAATTTCAAGTCGTCAATGCGGTCCGCACCGCCGGCGTGCAATACGGCCGCAACGATCTGGGCGCGGGTAAATCGGTGTTGGTGGAATTTGTATCCGCCAATCCCACGGGGCCCCTGCACGTGGGACACGGTCGCGGCGCCGCATTTGGCGACGCCCTGAGCCGAGTGCTGCGGGCGTCCGGCTACCGTGTGGAAAAAGAATATTACGTGAACGACGCCGGGCGGCAGATGGACATCCTCGCGGCGAGCGTGTGGTTGCGATATCTGGAACTGTGCGGCGAGGACGTGTGCTTTCCGGACAACGCGTATCAGGGCGATTACATCTTCGATTTTGCGGCTACCCTGCATCGCAGAGTTGGCGATCGCTACCGCCACGCGGCGGAAGACGTGTTCGCCGACACCGAAGGGCTGGATCTGGAAATCCGCCTGGATGCGCTCATAGACGGCGCGAAAAGGCTTCTTGGGAAGGATGCCTACGAAGAAATTCTCGACATCGGACGGAGTGCGTTGCTCGAGGACATACGCAGCGATCTGAGTCAGTTCAACGTCGAGTACGATGCCTGGTTTTCCGAACGCGCGCTGGCACAAGGTAACCATATTGAGAGCGCCATCAAAGAGCTCGAGAGCACGGGAAATCTGTTTGAGCGTGACGACGCCCTCTGGTTTCGATCAACCGCCTATGGGGACGAGAAAGATCGAGTCGTTGTGCGGGAGAACGGGACGCCGACGTACTTCGCGTCGGATATCGCTTATCATCTGGATAAGTACCGGCGAGGCTTCGACGTGCTCATAAACATTTGGGGCGCGGACCATCACGGCTACCTTACCCGTGTACGCGCGGCGCTTCAGGCTCTGGGGCAGGACGCGGAGCGTCTCGCGGTGTTGCTGGTCCAATTCGCGGTGTTGTACAGAGGGGGTGAAAAGATTTCGATGTCCACGCGCAGCGGTGAATTTGTCACTTTGCGGCAACTACGGCACGAGGTCGGCACCGATGCCGCGCGCTTCTTCTACGTGCAGCGCAAGTCGGACCAACATATGGATTTCGATCTCGACCTGGCGAAATCGCAGTCCGCTGAAAATCCGGTGTATTACGTTCAGTACGCCCATGCGCGCATATGCAGCGTTTTCCGTCAGGCGGCGGAGAGGGACATCGATGTTGCCGACCTGAATGGCGCGGAATTGTCGCTGTTGAGCGAGAACCACGAACTGGCTCTTCTCAACAGTATCTCCCGCTTCCCGGACGTGGTTGAGAGCGCCACGCTGAATTACGCGCCGCACCAGGTCGCCTACTATCTTCGTGAGCTGGCGAACGATCTGCATACGTATTACAACGCACACAATTTCCTCGGCGCCGATACCGCACTGCGCCGCGCACGCTTGGCATTGATCGACGCGACCAGACAGGTACTGGTCAACGGCTTGGAATTGCTCGGCGTAGACGCACCGCAGAGCATGTGAACCTGTGGCGCAGGCAAAGAAAAAGATCAGAAAGAAGCACCGCAGACGACCCGCACCGGGGTCTCCGCCCGGATGGGGTATGCTGTTCATCGGCCTGATTTGCGGTGTGCTGTTGACGGCTTTGTACTTTGGAGCGAAAAGCGGCGATGGAAGGCAGCTGGGCAGCGGTTTGAAAGCGCTCATTGAACAAAAGCGAAGCCGGGCGGCCGACGACGCGGCCGCGCCGTCGCGTGGTACGCCGGTGCGGCGATCCGCGCCCACGGCGAAATTCGATTTCTACACGGTATTGCCCGAAATCGAGCGGGTGATGCCGGACGGTATCGAGGAGTCCGAGCAAGGCGCGAAAACAGGTTCCAAGCCGAGTATTTTCATGCTTCAGGCCGCTTCGTACGAAAACTACGCGGACGCGGACCGATTGAAAGCCAAGCTGGCCTTATCGGGATTCGAATCGAGCGTGCAAAAAGTTTCCGTTCAAGGGAAGGGAATTTACTACCGGGTGCGGCTGGGCCCGTACACGAGCAAAAGAAAAATGAAAAACGACAAGCAGCGCCTGGAGAAGCTTGGAGTGCGGAGCATGGCGTTGAAACTCACCGGACCATAGACGTTGGAGATGAAGGCGGTTATGGAATCTACTTCCGGCTACACCTTGTTTCCCAACTTCCAATGCGGCGTTTTCCGGTCGCGCGGCCCGCGTTGCAATTGCCGTAAAACGCCGCTATAGTTCGGCGCCCTATTCCACGGCACCGAAGGCGGCGCTGTCTGTCCGGTGGTGCGCGGGAGTTACTGCTGGTTCAACTTGGTCGGGTCGAAGCTCTGCCCGCACCAATAACTGGGGGACTTGCCGATGCGCTCACTAGGCAATCAGATCGTCGCCGAATTTTACGACTGCGAGTCTCGCCTGTTGAACGACGTTGAGTTCGTGGAAGAGGCGATGACCGCAGCCGCAAAGGCCGCAAACGCAACCGTCGTTTCAAAGACCTTCCACCGCTTCTCCCCCCACGGAGTGTCCGGCGCGGTGATCATCGCCGAGAGCCATTTGACCATCCATACGTGGCCGGAATTCGGGTACGCCGCCGTCGATCTGTTCACCTGCGGAGATGCCGTGAACGCAGAGGTCGCATTCCTGCTGCTGCGCGATGCTTTCCGCACACAAAAGGTGTCTACTATGGAAATTCGTCGTGGACAGATCGAGATGATGAATACAGCCGGTAAAGAGGGGTGCTACGGCAAGCTGGCCGCGGTGTGACCGAAGTCGATGATCGCCACACCCACTACCTATGCGTTCGTCAGCGGTGCAAGCGAGGGTTTTACACCGCTCAATGCGTTCGATGCCGCGCTCCTGGACGCAGGCATCGGGAACACCAATCTGATCAAGATATCTTCGATCGTTCCGCCCGGCTGTCGTGAGGTCGCGTCCAGAGACCTGAGATTGCCTGCCGGCGCGCTGGTTCCCGTGGCGTATGCATCGATGCAGTCCGATATCCCAGGATCGATCATTTGCGCGGCCATTGCGGCTGCATGGTCGAACGATAGCGGACGGCCGGGGCTGGTCATGGAGTATCACGCGCACGGACACCGCGAAGACGCAGAGGCCATCGTTCGAAGTATGGCGGAGGAAGGTATCAAGAGCCGGGGCTGGCAGGTCGATCGCATCCAATCTGCGTCCATCGATTATCGGGTGCAGAAGATCGGTGCGGTGTTCGCCGGTGTGGTCTTGTGGAGCAAGCAAGATGAAGATCGGTACTCGTCCGCCGACTTCGTCGATAACTCCGGCTCGCAGGAATAGAAAAGCACGCGTCATGGCGCACCAGGACCAGGACTGGTTTACCGAGACCTGCGATGAGGCGGGAACGAAGTTCTCGCTTATGCTGCATCGAAAACTTCATGCCGAGCAAACGCCTTACCAGAAGATCGAGGTGTACGAGACCACCCATTTCGGAAATCTGCTGGTATTGGACGGTTTCATCATGCTCAGCGCCCGGGACAATTTCATCTACCACGAAATGATGTCCCATACCGCTTTGTTCACGCATCCCGCCCCTCACCGGGTGCTCATCGTCGGAGGGGGTGACTGCGGCTGTCTACGGGAGGTCCTCAAGCATTCCAGCGTCGAGACGGCGGAACTGGTGGAGCTCGACGAGCGAGTGACCCGAGTCAGCGAGCGATATTTCCCCGAGTTGTGCGCCTCCAACGACGACGCGCGCGCAAGACTGGTCTTCACAGACGGCATCGAATGGGTGGCGCGGGCGGCCGCCGGCGCCTACGACGTCGTAATTGTCGATTCTACGGACCCCGTAGGCCAGGCGGCGCGCTTGTTCCAGGCGCCGTTTTACGCCGATTGTCGGCGAGTTCTGGGCGCCGACGGGCTCCTCATCGTTCAGAGCGAGTCGCCGCTCATCCACTTGAGTCTGATCCGCTCGATTCGCAGTGAAATGCGCAAGGCCGGTTTCGACGACCTTTCGACGCTCCACTTTCCGCAGTGTACCTACCCGTCAGGTTGGTGGTCCGCGACGCTGGCGGGAGGGCGGCTGTCTCACGCTGAATTCCGGGAACGCGGCGCACGCTGCAGGCCGTTCACGACCCGCTACTACAACGCCGACATCCACCGCGCCGCCTTGGCACGACCCGAATTCGTACACTTCAACGAAGAGTAAGCGGGACGTCACGCCGACGATCCCGGCTCGAGCCCGCCCGCTAGCCTGCAGTTCTCACCAGGATCCCGGAGAATAGCGCAGGACGGGTGCGGCTGAACGCCGGGTTGGAGTGCGATGCGTAGCCGTAGCTGTGGATCGAGTGAAGCCCAGGTTCGGGCGTGCCTGGACCAGCCGGGACCGGGACTGCCCAGCTACTATTCTCAACAAGCTGTGCCAATGGTCTGAGTAGGTTTTTCATTGAACCGGAATTGCGGGTGTCTCAACGGCGTGCCATGAATAGTAGCTGGGCGCCTGGTGGGAAACGCAGGCCAGGCTATCAGCTGCGGTCGAGCAGCCACTTGCCGATGGCTGGTGGCACCTGCTTTTGTGCTTTGCCGCTCACGTAAATGCCGATATGCCCGCCTGCGAATTCCAGTTCCAGATAATCCTTGGTGCCGACGTGTTCTCTCAGGGCCTTCGACGCCGCGGGTGGAACCAGGTGGTCTTCGCAGGCGTAGATGTTCAATACCGGCATCTTTATTTTTTTGAGTTTTACCTTGTGTCGTCCTACGCGGACATTGCCCTTGATTAAATCGTTTCGTTGAAAAAACTGTTTGACGAATTCCCGAAACGCCTCCCCCGCCTGATCGGGGCTGTCGAAGATCCATTTCTCCATGCGCATGAAATTCTTCGCCGCGGTCTCGTCGCTCAATATCTCCACGGTGTCCACGTACTTCTGGCTCATGAGCCGAAACGGCTTCAGCGTGAGGAACGTCCAGTTCAACAGTTCACCCGGTATGTTCCCCATGGTGTCCACGGCGAGGTCAACGTCGATCTGCTGGGCCCATCGACTGAGCACGTTGTCCGGAGTATGGAAGTCGACCGGCGTGACCATGGTGATCAAGTTCTTGACCTTGCGCGGATGCAGCGCCGCGTAACACAGGCTGAAGGCGCCTCCCTGGCAGATGCCCAGCAGGTTGATGTTGTCCAGACCGAGTCGCTCACACACCGCGTCTACGCACCGATCGATGTAACCGTTGATGTAATCGTCCAGCGCCAGAAAACGATCGGCACGGTCGGGGTAGCCCCAGTCGATGAGGTATACGTCGAGCCCCGCGTCCAGTAACCCCCTCACCAGGGATCGGTTCTCCTGCAGATCCGTCATGTACGGGCGGTTCACCAGTGCGTAAACGATCAACACGGGGACCGCATTCGCCGATTGCGCCTCCCGGGGAGAGCGGAAGCGGTACAACACCAGTTTGTCCTCTTCGTAGACCGCCTCTCTGGGCGTTACTCCGGTTTCGATAGTCCCCAGTCTGGACAGGGTCTCCACACCCTGGCCGAGTTTTGCGGCGTAGTCCAGCATTTCCTGGGTGACGCGATCGGGCGTGATTTGAACGGGAGACATGGCGGTTCCGGGCGTGGCGTGTTGGTTTACTTCGATTTCTGCTTCTTACGGCTTTTCGACTTTCGCTGCAGCGTCGCGAACTGGCGCCGCATCTCCTCCTGGTTCTCCCGAACCGTCTTGAGCTCGCGTTCCAGCGTGCGTCGACTGCGCCGCATCTCGTGAAAACGTCGGCTCAAGGTGTCCAGTTCTCGACGTGTAGGCAGATTCATGGCTTCGAGGCGGTCGTCCAAAATCTCCTGCTCCTGCGACTTCAGGCGCATCAGCGCGTTGGTCAGCCGTCCATGCAGGCGAACGTAATCGTCCCCCATGACGAATTCGGCGTATTCCTGTTCGCTGCAATCGACCCAGAGATTGAAGAGGTCTTTGACCGAGGCGATCGGTTCTTCTCCGGCGCCTTCCCTGTGCTTCAACTGCTTGCCGAAACGATCGATGGAGCGCTTGCCCACTTCGCTGTAGGCAAGCGCGTAGTCGTTGAATGCGTTTTGATAATCGATCATCAGCCGTGCGAGTTTCTGTTGTTGCTCCTGGAACTCGCGCGTATATCCCAGGCCGGGCGTGGCGAGCGCACTTTCCAGCTGCTGCTGCGCCCAGGACAGGGTCGGCGAGTCCCCGGGCGCGCGATGAAGCAGCTCAAGCGGAAGCCCGGTCATCGTCGACGCCGCCCGTTGCCACGATTGCAGAGGCAGCTGCCACAACCCGCCCGCGGCCGCTTCGGCCGACCCGCGCCAGAAATCGCCGTCCAGACTCTGGCGTAGTTTTTCCAGCGACTGCAAGAACAGATCTCGAACCTCAGCGGGCGCCGCGGTCGATTCAAAGGCGTCGCCCATGGCTCCGCCGAAACCCATGAACGACCTGCTCTGGGCCATAAGACGCTCGAATACGTCCGCGTACGTCGGCGTCGGCGGTGCGAGCGAGCGCGACCACTGCTCCAGAGCGGCAGCCCACGGGTTGGCCGGTCGTTGCCCGCCGGACAGGGCCTGCCAGTTCTGCAACCACTGTTGCCACCATTGGTCGTTAGCGGAGCTTGTCATGAGCAATCGCCGGCCCCCGGGCGCCGTACGCGGGCCCCGGTGTGGGTGCAGAAAGAGAGGCTGTTTGTGCGTTGCAACAAACTGCTATACTCCGACGCTCTTGCCTAGCCAAAGTGCAGGATATCGGTCCCGAGGGCCGCCGTCCACGGCCGCCTTTCACCGACCCGGACAATACCGCAGACCCCGAAGGAGAACCAGACAATGAGCGATAACGTCGTAATCGTCGACGCCGTTCGTACCCCCATCGGCAACTTCGGCGGAGCGTTGTCCACGCTTCCCGCCAGCGCCCTCGGCGCCAGAGCCATTAGCGCGTTGCTGGGGCGTACCGGAGTACGACCGGAGCAGGTGGACGAAATCATCCTGGGCCAGGTCCTCACGGCGGGCGTCGGCCAGAACCCGGCGCGACAGGCAATGATGGAGGCGGGGCTCCCGCACACCACGCCCGCCATGACCATCAACAAGGTCTGCGGCAGCGGCCTGAAATCGGTGCACCTCGCGACACAGGCGATCCGCTGCGGTGACGCACAGGTAGTCATCGCCGGCGGGCAGGAGAACATGAGTTTGGCGCCTCACGTCCTGCCCAGCTCCCGGGGGGGGATGAAGATGGGCGATTGGAAGATGGTGGACAGCATGATCGTCGACGGTCTTTGGGACGCGTTCAACGACTACCACATGGGCGTTACCGCGGAAAATATCGTGGAAAAGTACGAGTTCGCACGCGAACTTCAGGATGAGTTCGCCGCGGCCTCGCAGCAAAAGGCGGAGGCGGCGCAAAAGGCCGGAAGGTTCAAGGAGGAAATCGTTCCGATCGAAATTCCGCAGCGCAAAGGCGAGCCGATGGTATGCGACACCGATGAGTTCCCCAGACACGGCACTACCGCCGCCGGCCTCGGCAAGCTTCGGCCCGCGTTCAAGAAGGACGGTTCCGTCACCGCCGGCAACGCGTCGGGCATCAACGACGGCGCGGCAGCACTTTTGCTGATGCGCGAGGGCGTTGCGAAGGAGTTGGGGCTGGCGCCGCTCGCCAGGGTGGTCGCCTACAGCAGTGCCGGAGTGGACCCGAAGATCATGGGGACGGGCCCAATACCCGCGACCAGGATTTGCCTGCAGAAGGCCGGATGGGGCATCGATGATCTGGATCTCATCGAGTCCAACGAGGCCTTTGCAGCCCAGGCGCTGTCGGTGAATTGTGATCTGGGCTGGGACACTGATAAAGTAAACGTCAACGGCGGCGCGATCGCGCTCGGGCATCCCATCGGCGCGTCCGGAGCGCGTATACTGGTCACCTTGCTGCACGAGCTCAAGCGTCGCGGGGCGAACAAAGGCCTCGCCACGCTGTGCATAGGTGGCGGCCAGGGGGTCGCCATTGCGGTGGAACGCTAGAGACAGCAGCGAAAGACAACCCATAAACGGTGGAGGAGATTGAAATGGCTAGAGTTGCGCTGGTAACTGGAGGCACGCGGGGCATCGGTGAAGCGATTTGTGTGGCTCTGAAAGACGCCGGCTACAAAGTCGCGGCGAACTACGGAGGGAACGAAGAAGCGGCGGCGAAATTTACCAAGGCGACCGGTATTCCGGCGTACCGCTGGGACGTCGGCGACTTCGGGGCCTGCCAGGAAGGCGTACAAAGCGTCGCCGAAGATCTGGGCCCGGTTGAAATATTGATCAACAATGCCGGCATCACCCGGGACGGCACCATGCATAAAATGACGTTTGAGCAGTGGGACGCGGTCATACGCACCAATCTCACGTCCTGTTTCAACATGTGCCGCAGCGTTATTGACGGCATGCGCCAGGCGGGCTTCGGGCGTATCGTAAACATCGGCTCGGTGAACGGTCAGGCCGGACAGTACGGACAGGTCAACTACGCCTCGGCGAAGTCCGGCATCCACGGTTTCACCAAGGCCCTCGCCCAGGAGGGAGCCGCCAAAGGCATCACCGTAAACGCTGTCGCGCCGGGCTACATAGGGACCGACATGGTGCGGGCAGTCCCGGAGAAAGTTCTGGAGAAAATCATTGCCAGGATTCCGGTCGGCCGCCTGGGAGAGGCCAGCGAGATCGCACGCGGAGTGCTGTTTCTGGTCGCCGACGAAGCGGGGTTTGTCACCGGCTCCACCATGTCGATCAACGGCGGCCAGCATATGTATTGAACGAGCAGGAGCGCGCGGACGTGAGCAAACCACGCATCATCAAGAAATACCCAAACCGGAGACTTTACGACACTGAGGTCAGTCGATATATCACCCTGGCCGACCTGCAACAGCTCGTGCTCGAAGGCGTCAACTTCGAGGTGCGCGACGCAAACACCGAAAAGGACATCACCCGTAACATCCTCTTGCAGATCATTGCAGATCAGGAAAGCGGTGGGAAACCGCTGTTCACCACAGACGTACTGATGCGTTTTATTCGCTTCTACGGCGAGTCCATGCAGGACGCGTTTAGCGGCTACCTGGAACGCAGCATGCGTCTGTTCGACCAGCAGCAAAAAGCGTTTCAAGAGCAACTGCGCACCGCCATGGAAATGCAGGGCAAACCGATGTCGGCCATCAGCGAGCTTACCCAGCGCAATCTTCAGATCTGGCAAGAAATGCAGAATCAGTTCTTCCGCGCCGCCAGCCTGGGCATAGACACCGGGAGCAAGAAGGCCGACAAGAAGGGCGAGAAAAAGAAGAAATAGGGCCTCGACGGCGGCATCACGCCGGGGGCAGGGTTGACAGTGAGAGCGGGATGACTTATGCTGCGACGCAACAATGCTGCATCGCAGCAACGCGCCTCCTCCCCGGTCCGCGTCCCTAACGGCGCCCCCCGGGGCGAGTGTCGCGCAGGAGAACGAGTGCCCTCTGGTGCGCTTCGGCGCAACCTGAAAGCCCGTGTCTCGCTAGAGGCGCGGGCTTTTTATCGTCTGCCGCCCGGGGCCGGGCGACCGCAGGCGTACGCCGTGGGCCCGTCGGCCGCTAGTCCCGCCCGCCGGTCGCCAGGACCGAATGTGCCTGGTCCCGAAAACGCCGGTATTCGTACTCCAATACCTGTAACCGCTGGTGGGCTTCGCCACCGGTGGCGGCCCCGCAGGTGCGGAACAATTCGTGCGCGGCTCGTCGTAACGCGACCGCCGCCACATACGCCGCACCACCGTCAATACGATGTACGATCTCCCGGGCGAACGGTATTGTCCCGTCGTGCACGGCGATGCGTATCTTCTCCACCAAGGCGGGCAGCTCGTTTACAAAAGCGACGAGGCTCTCTCGCCACAAGCTTTCGTCTCCTCCCGCCAAACGAATCCCCTCATCGCGGTCGATTATCTGGTTGTCTTGTCTGCGCCGCAGCGATTTCACGGTTGGTTTCTCCGTGTCCGTGACACGGCAACGCTCTGGGAACCAACGTCGGAATTCCATCACGAGCAACTCCTCGGTTAGGGGTTTGGCGAGGAACCCATCGATTCCCGCCGCCGCAAATCCCGCTTGATTTTCCTTCAGCACGTCCGCCGACACCGCAATGACCGGAGTGAGCGCACTCAGCGTACCGCCGTTTTTGAGCCGCTTCGATGTTTCCATACCGTCCATACCCGCCATATGGACATCCATTAGAACGATATCGAAGTCTCGCTGCTGGCATGCGGCGAGGGCGCTCCAACCCGAGTCTACTTCTTGCACTACGCATTGATATCGTTTGAGCAGTGCACCGAGAAATCGCCGATTTATCTCGTTGTCGTCGACTACGAGAACGCGCAGCCCCTCGCCGATGAAAGCCACGTAATCTCTCGGTTCGATTGGTTCGTCCAGAGACCGCTTGACGATTCTCAGGGGTAATTCGACCA
>CAMYIN010000056.1 GCA_947258495.1 uncultured Gammaproteobacteria bacterium | reverse complement strand
TCGACACCGAGAAATCCGGGCACGAGAGATAACCGCGCCTGGGCGCGTCGACCGCCAGGCGCACGTTCTGGCGGCCTTTCGGCGCCAAGTCGGAGCGTCGCTGACTGTCCCCGGACAGCAACCAGAGCCCGCTTCTTCGTCGTCCGGAGGGGTTCTGCAGCCGCACCGGGAAGCGCGCGACTTCTCCGGCAAACACCGACGGCGCCTCGCCGACGGTTATGCGCATGCCGATCACGTTGCGATGGGTGTAGAGCATGGACACCAAGCCGACGGCGGCGAGGGTGAAGGTAAAGGCGTACGCGAGGCCGTTGTTGTAGTTCACGGCCACCAACAGCATGACCAGCAGCAGGAGCGCGAAATACAGCCCCGGCGCGGTCGGCAGCATATAAAGCCGCTGCGCGTGACGGCCGAGCACGAACACGTTGTCCCGCGATTGGGTGCTGCGCGGATCCGGCGCTAACATGGCAACCGGATAGAGACCGCGAAGCGTGCGCTGCGCCCGCGGCTCGAGCGGCAACGCGAGGAGGGAGTGCGGGCGACCGCGTATCCGCCGTGAATGCGCACGATGGCTAGGGAACGGGCACCGACCGGATCAAGCGCTCGACCAGCTCCGCGCCTTCGGCGCCTTCCACGCTGACGGCCTGCAGACGATGGCCGAACACCGCGGGAGCGACCGCCTGCACGTCTTCCGGCAGCACCAGTTCACGTTTGCCCACCAGCGCCCAGGCCTTTGCCGCCCTCACGAGCGCCAGACCCGCGCGCGGCGAAAGACCGTGCGCGACCCAGTTCGCTTCCCGGGTCGCCTGCAGCAGGGTCTGCAAGTAGTCCAACAGCGCCTCGCTGCAGACGATTCGGTCTACGGCCCTTTGCAGGCGCGTCAGGCGACGCGCATCGATGGTCGGAGTAATCCGCTCGATAGCCGTTTTCCTATCGTCCACGCGCAGCAGTTCGCGCTCCGCGTCCGGGTCGGGGAAACCGATGTCAATGCGCATGAGGAAGCGGTCGAGTTGCGACTCCGGCAACGGGAAGGTGCCGATTTGGTGGCGAGGGTTCTGGGTGGCGATGACGAAGAACGGTTCGGGCAGAACGTGCGTGCTCCCCTCCGCGGTGACCTGTTTCTCTTCCATCGCCTCCAGCAGTGCGCTTTGGGCCTTGGGCGTGGCGCGGTTGATTTCGTCGGCCAGCACCACGGATGAAAAAATGGGCCCGGGATGAAAACGGAAAGATTGTGTCGTCGTGTCGTACACCGAGACCCCTACCACGTCCGCAGGCAGCAAATCGCCGGTAAACTGGATGCGGTTGAAGGGCAGTCCCAGGACCCGGGCAAGGGTATGGGCCAGCGTCGTCTTGCCCACGCCCGGGATGTCTTCGATCAGCAGGTGACCGCGTGCCAGCAGGCAACTCAGCGCCAATCGCACGGTGTCGGATTTTCCGAGCAGCACCGCGTTGGCTTGCTCGAGGATTTTCCCAAGCACTGCCGCGGTGCTGGCACTCAGGTCGGCTTCGGCGGTGGTCGCGTTCATTCCCAGGGCGTAATTCTATAGGTCTCGAGCCCGCGGTTCCGGGCTGTTCGGCAATAAGTGTAGTCCGAAATGTCCCGCGAGCCGAACCCCGCGGGGCTTGCATTGCCTCGAACAGGCATTATCATGCGGCCACGCCAACAGCGGAGACGCTAACCACATGCGCTTTCCACGAGACTACGATGTGATCGTCGTCGGCGGCGGACACGCCGGCACCGAAGCGGCGATGGCGTCCGCACGCCTCGGCTGTCGCACTCTGTTGCTCACCCACAATATCGAAACCCTCGGCCAGATGTCCTGTAACCCGGCTATCGGCGGCATCGGTAAGGGCCATATCGTCAAGGAGATAGACGCGTTGGGTGGCGCCATGGGTCAGGCCGCCGACCGGGCCGGTATCCATTTTCGCACCCTCAACGCGCGTAAAGGGCCGGCGGTGAGGGCGACGCGCGCCCAGGCGGACCGGGCGATGTACAAACAGGCCATACGCGAGATGCTGGAGACACAGCCCCAGCTCTCCATATTTCAGCAGGCGGTGGACGATCTGGTCCTGCGCGGCGATGAGATTGCCGGGGTGGTGTCGCAGATGGGGCTCGAATTCCACGCGCCCGCGGTGGTTCTCACCACGGGAACGTTTCTCGGCGGCCGCATACACGTCGGCCAGTCGAATTACCGTGGCGGCAGGGCCGGGGACCCGCCGGCGGTGGCGCTCGCCAGTCGGTTGCGGGAGATGGCGTTTCGTGTCGATCGACTGAAGACGGGGACCCCGCCCAGAATCGACGGCGACACGATTGATTATGGCGTCTTGGAGCAACAGCACGGCGACGATCCGGCGCCGAAGTTTTCCTTTCTGCAAACACCGTCCCCGCCGCTGCGCCAGGTGTGCTGCCACATCACCGCGACCGACGAGCGCACGCACGCAATCATACGCCGGGGGCTGGACCGGTCCCCGCTGTACAGCGGCGTCATCGAGGGCGTAGGCCCGCGGTATTGCCCGTCCGTTGAAGACAAGGTCGTGCGGTTCCCGGACAGGGCCTCGCACCAGATCTTCCTCGAGCCCGAAGGCCTGAACACGCGCGAGGTGTACCCCAATGGGATCTCCACCAGCCTGCCCTTCGATGTGCAATGGGAGCTCGTGCGGAGCATCAGGGGGCTCGAGCGCGCCGCGATTACCCGCCCGGGGTACGCCATCGAATACGATTTTCTGGATCCTCGGGACCTGCGCCCCGGTCTCGAGACGGAGTACGTATCGGGTCTGTTCTTGGCCGGGCAGATCAATGGAACCACGGGCTACGAAGAGGCTGCAGGCCAAGGGCTGATCGCCGGCCTCAATGCGGCGCGAAAGGTACGGGGAGAGGGAATGTGGTGGCCGCGACGGGACCAGGCCTACATCGGCGTGCTGATCGACGACTTGATCACGCGGGGCACCCGCGAGCCGTATCGTATGTTCACCTCCCGGGCGGAGTACCGGTTGCTCCTGCGCGAGGACAATGCGGACCTGCGATTGACCGAGATCGGCCGCGGTCTCGGTCTGGTGGCGGATGCGCGCTGGATCCGCTATGCAGAAAAACGCGAGGCTATCGAGCGGGAGCAGCGGCGTCTGCAACACACCTATCTGCGGCCGGGCCAGTTTCCCGACAGCGCGTACGCGCGCGTTCTCGGACAACCGCTGCAGCGTGAAGCGAACTGCCTGGAATTGTTGCGGCGACCCGAGGTCAGCTATACCGCGCTCATGTCGCTGCCCGCGATCGGCCCGGGGGTTCGGGACCGCACGGTCGCGGAACAGATTGAGATTCAGGCGCGGTACGCGGGATACATCGATCGACAGACCGATGAAATCGAGCGGCGCCGGCGCCACGAAGAGACGAAATTGCCGCGCGATCTAAACTACGCCGAGATTCGCGGGCTGTCCGCCGAGGTATCGCAGAAGCTCGCGCAGCACCGGCCGGAGACGATCGGCCAGGCGTCTCGCATATCCGGCGTGACCCCTTCGGCGATATCGTTGCTCCTGGTGCACCTCAAGAAACGGGCGTTGTCCAGCGCCGCGTGACGGCGCGCCCGAAGGCAGCCGCAGCAAGAGCGCGTCGCCATCGCCCGCCCCCCGGGGCCGTGCACGCTTCGTGCGGTTTCGCTTTGTATTTCCTATGCTATAAGTACGCGCGCCGGAGACCGCCACTGGGGGGCGCCGCGCGCTTCCGCCGCAACGGATGGCGCGGCGTGCTCGTTCATCGCGGTGGTGTATCGGCCCGGACTGGCCCATCTTCGTTATCATTCACGCAGCGGGACGTGGATCTATGCTGGGGCGCTATAAGATCAATGAAAAGCTGGCGAACGGCGCCACCGGCGCCCTCTATCTGGCCGAAGACCCAGAGAGAGGAACGGTTGCGATCAAGCTCTTCCAGCTGCGGCGTAATTTCGCCAAGCCCGTCGACGCCGAAACCGCAAGCACGCGGATTCTGGAGATCTCTCACGCGCTTACGAGCCTGCGGCACCCCAATGTCGTCGAAGTCTACGAAGCCGGCCGCAACGAAGGCGATGTTTACGTTGTAATGGAATACCTTCGCGGCCGGGACCTGTCGCACTTCATCGAAGAAAAATCCCTGGGCCTGGAAGAAATCTTCCGCATCGTCGTCGGCGTGGCCGATGGTCTCGGCCATGCCCACGCGCAGGGGATCGTACATCGCGACGTCAAGCCGGCCAACATCGTCTACAATCGGGATTGCGGGGAGGTGAAGGTCACCGATTTCGGCCTGTCTACCGTTGCCGGTTCGGCCAAACGTTCGCCCAAGGTCTTCGCGGGGACTCCTTATTACATGGCCCCGGAACAAGTGCAGGGGAAAGGGCTGGACGCAAGGGCCGATGTTTACGCGTTAGGCGTCACGCTATTTCAGCTGGTAACCGGCAGGCTGCCGTTTCAAGCCAACAGCCTGGACCTGCTGGTGCCGAAAATCGAGCGTGAGGCGCCGCCGGACGTGCTCGCATTTCGCCCCGAGCTGGCGCAGTCCGGTGTGTGTTTGCGCGCAATCATGGACAACGTCCTGCAAAAGAGGCCGCAGGACCGGTATCAGTCCTGCGCGGATTTCATCGAAGACTTGGCACCTTGTGCAGACGTAATAGTGAACACATTGTCGTGAATCTCGAGGACGCCATAGACATAACGGCTGCTTCGCATACCGGTCGAGTGCGCAAGCACAACGAAGACAGCGTCGCGTACGGACCGCAAATCGGCTTCCTGGTGCTCGCCGACGGCATGGGTGGCTACAAGGCGGGCGAGGTCGCCAGTGCCATCGCCACGACCACGATATTCCGCGAGACCCGCAGCGCTCTGGACACGCTGGTGCGCGGCCACGTCGACCACGCGACCGGTTATCGCTACGAGTCTCTGGTCGTGCGAGACGCCATTGCGGAAGCCAATACGCTCATTTATCGTGCCGCCCGCGACCATGCCGATTACAGCGGCATGGGCACGACCGCCGTCGCAACCTTGTTCTACGACAACATCGTCACCGTAGCGCATGTCGGAGATTCGCGCGTGTACCGCTGGCGAAATGGCAAATTCGAACAGCTGACAGTGGACCATACCGTCATCCAGGAATACCTGAACAGCGGGTTGTATACAGCGGAACAGGCACGGGCATCCACCGATAAGAACTTGGTCACCCGCGCCCTCGGCATTGCCGCCGACGTGGAGGTGGACCTGCGCGAATATAAAGTTCACGCCAACGACGTGTTCTTACTGTGCTCGGACGGACTGACCGACCTGGTCGACGATCAACAGATTGCCGCATCGCTGGACAACAACGGCAGCAATCTTGAGACGACCGCCTTAACGCTCGTAGAGATGGCCAACAGCCGCGGTGGCATCGATAATATTTCGCTGATCCTGGCGCGCGTCAAGAGATCGTTCGCGACCCCCAGCTCCTGGCAAACCAAACTCGCAGACTGGTTCACGAATGGGTAATTCCGTAAGGCGTTCCGCGAAACTTACGGTAATGAAGGCAGGTGTAGTAGTGAGCGAGCACTGGTTGGCGGATGCGGCCTTGATCGTGGGTCGACACCCGAACTCCGAGGTACAGGTCCACGATCTCGGGATCAGCGCGCGCCACGCTCGAATCTCGCCGGTAATGGGCGGGGTTTTCCTTGAAGACCTGAACAGCACCAACGGCTGCAAAGTAAACGGTATGCCGGTGCGTCGCCGCATCCTCGCGGACGGCGATCTCATCGAGGCGGGGGACCATATAATTCGATTCGAGCACGCGGAAGAGGCGAACGCGGAGGTCGCCAAGACCCTCATGGTTCGCCCATTGTCCCGCAGCCAGGCAGCACCACAAGCGCAACCCACCGCGGCGGCGCGGGGTGCGGCGCGCCTCGTCGTACTGAACGGCCGCGCCCGACAACGGGTCTTGCCGCTGCGGAAATCGCTGGTGACGCTCGGCCGGTCGGGGCGACAGGTGGCGGTGATTTCCAGGCGCCCGGAGGGCTATTATCTGACGCACGTGGGAAGCGGCAGGCGCCGCGGTTTCCCGCTGGTAAACGGACGCCTGATCGGCCCATACGCGCATCGCCTCAACCACGGCGACGAGATCCGACTCGATGACATGCGCTTACGCTTTATCGATTCGACGTGACGGGCGGCGGAATTTTGGCGCGCCCTGCCCGTCTAACCGCATGATACGCCGAGTCCGGGAGTGAAAAGGGGCGAAGGCGTCTCCCATGGTCAACCACAAAGGAGGTTCTTGTGCCGACGATTCGACGATCAGCATGCATCTGCGTTTTTGTTCTCGGAATTGTGCCCTACGCGTTCGCGGGGGACGGCTTGGTGATCAAACCCAGTTCTTATCCCGTAGCTGAGACCCTGGATCGTCTGGAGAAGATCCTGAAGGACAAAGGATTGACGGTTTTCGCCCGCGTGGATCACAGCGCGGGCGCCGCCTCCGTCGGCCAGGAGCTGCCACCCGCTCAGGTCCTGATATTCGGCAACCCCAAGATGGGCACGGCGCTGATGCGCAGCAGGCAAACCGTCGGCATCGATCTGCCGATGAAGGTGCTCGCCTGGCAGGACGCCGCGGGCCGCGTATCGATAGCGTACAACGACCCCATTTATCTGGCGAAGCGGCATGGGATCGTTGACCGGGAAGATGTCGTCACGCAAATGACGGGCGCGCTCGGCAAACTGACGGACCTGGCGGTTCGTGGCCCCTGAGCTGCCGGAGGCCGCAGACCAAGGTCAAGACCGCAGCGAGGCGCGAGTTATCGCATTGACGGCAGGCCGGATACGGAACGCATTCGGGCCCGGGCCTGCTCCGGGATGACGGAGCGAAAGCTGGCCCTGACGGCGGGCGCGTCGGAGCTCGGCCTGCGCCTGCGCCGCGACGCCGTAACCAAACTGCTCCGCTTCCTCGAAATCCTGGAGCGCTGGAACCGCCGCGTCAACTTGACCGCGGTCCCCCGTGAGCAGATGGTACCCGCACATTTGCTCGACAGTCTGTCGGTGGCAGCGTTCCTGCGGGGGACATCCTTGCTGGATATCGGTTCCGGCGCGGGGCTGCCCGGAATCCCGCTGGCGATCGCGCATCCCGAACGCGCGGTGATACTCCTGGAGAGCCGCTCCAAGAGGGCCCAATTTCTTGTTCACGCAGTCAGCGAACTCGATCTCACCAACGTCGAAGTCGTACACGAACGCGCTGAACGATACCGACCGCAGAGGAAATTTGATACGCTAGTTGCGCGTGCATTCGGTCCTCTCCCGAAACTTCTGTCAGCGGCGGCGCGTCTGTGTCCGGCGGACGGGAGAATACTCGCGCTGAAGGGCCGGTATCCTGCGAAAGAGATCGCGGAGATCGCCAGTACCGGTTTCGAGGTGCTGGAGGTGGTCCAACTGCAAGTACCGCAACTTGCCGCCGCTCGCCATGTAGTGATCCTGCGCCCGAAGCTGGAAGGGGCGGTCGCTACGCGGCAGCGTAGTCCAGAATAGGGGTAATTGGTACACCATGGGCAAAATCGTCGCAGTCGCCAACCAAAAAGGCGGCGTGGGCAAGACGACTACGGGCATCAACCTGGCGGCTTCCCTGGCCGACGCCGGGCGCAGCGTGATGCTGGTTGACATCGATCCGCAGGGCAACGCCACCGTGGGGAGCGGCATCGAGAAGGCCGATGTCGACAAGTCGGTATACGACCTGCTGCTGCAAAACGCGGAGGTAGCGGAGGTGACGGTCGCTTCGGAAGCCGGCTACGACGTAATCCCCGCGAACGGCGATCTCGCCGGAGCGCAGGTCGAGCTCGTCAACGAAATCGGCCGAGAATTACGCCTGCGGTTGGCGCTTCAGCGGATACGGGACAATTACGATTACATCTTCATCGATTGCCCGCCGTCCTTGAATATTCTCACCTTGAACGCCCTGGTCGCCGCGGACGCGGTCATCATCCCCATGCAGTGCGAGTACTTCGCCCTGGAAGGATTGACCGCCCTGGTCAACACCATCCGCAAGATCCGGCAAATGCTGAATCCGCGACTGCGCATCGAAGGTCTGCTGCGAACCATGTTCGACGGCCGCAACACCTTGGCCAACGAAGTGTCGGCACAGCTGCAACAGCATTTCGGCGACAAGGTCTATCGTACTATCATTCCGAGAAACGTGCGTTTGGCGGAAGCGCCCAGCTACGGCAAGCCCGTTCTCTACTACGACAAGAACTCCAAGGGCGCCCAGGCCTATCTGGCGCTGGCAGGAGAAATCCTGGGACGAGAACAGGCGGCGTGAGCACTACCAAGAAGAAACGACTCGGCCGCGGGCTGGATGCGCTGCTCGGTGAGGCCGGGGCAACGCAGGGCGACGAGCGTGCGGCGGAACTGCGTGATCTGCCTATAGACGTTTTGCAGCGCGGGCGATACCAACCACGCACCCACATGGACAAGGCCTCCCTCGACGAGCTTGCGCTATCCATCAGGGCTCAGGGGGTGTTACAGCCCATTGTCGTGCGACCGCAGTCGCAAGGGGACTACGAAATTATCGCCGGCGAGCGGCGTTGGCGGGCGGCGCAGATCGCCGGGTTGGAGTCGGTGCCGGTGGTGATTCGGTCGATCCCGGACGAGGCGGCGCTGGCGGTCGCCCTGATCGAGAATATCCAGCGGGAAAACCTGAATCCTGTGGAGGAGGCCGGCGGTCTGCAGCGCTTGCTGGACGAGTTCGGTCTCACCCATCAACAAGTGGCCGACACCATTGGACGTTCGCGGGCCGCGGTTACCAACTTGCTGCGCCTGTTGACCCTCAATCCGCTGGCGAAGCGGCTCCTGGAAGAAGACAAGATCGACATGGGGCACGCGCGGGCGCTGCTTGCATTGTCGGGGCGCCAGCAGGACCAGACAGCCGCGGAGGTGGCGGCAAAAGGGCTGTCGGTGCGTCAGACCGAGGCACTGGTGCGGCGCTTGCAGCGTCCCCAGTCGCGGAAAGGGGCGGGCGGGAAGCCGAGCGCGGACGTGAGGCGACTGCAACAACAGTTGTCGGAACGCCTTGCCGCCAAGGTGATGATTCAGGACCACGGCGGCAAAGGGAAGGTGGTCATCGAGTATCACGATCTCGATCAACTCGACGGCATACTCGAGCGCATCCGCTAGCGGAACGACCCAAGGGACATAATACCCATTAATCGGCGTATATTGACCACCCTATGCTCGGTCTCTTATACTTTTTCCGTTTTGTTGCAGTGCAACTAGAGGCGCAGCGCAGCGTATTCCGGGGTCCGCATCGCGGTGAGCAGGACGGCCCGAGCGGCCGTGTTTTTGTTTTCTGTCTTGGCGGTGACGGCCCTGGACAGCAAAGGACATGAAGTTCCGTGCGTTGTCCACGGTCAAGCGGGCACTGCTCGCGCAACTCAGTGTTACGATCGTCCTGGCCTCGGTGCTGGTTTTCCATGGGACCGTTGCGGCGTATTCAGCGTTGCTCGGCGGGGCGATCTACGCGCTTGCCAACGCCTATGCGGGCTGGCGTATCTTCTCGCTGGGAAACGACGAATCCCCGCACGGAGAGCTGGGAAATATTTATCGCGCCGAGTTCGGTAAATTGGTGATGATCGGTGCGCTATGCGCAGCGACGTTCGCGTCGGTCCACACGATCAACATCGTTGCCTTCGTTGTCGGTTGCGCTGCGTCCATGATTGCGGGCGCGGTTGGGGCAAGTATCTGTCAGACCGAAGGCGTGCCTTGGAAACGGACGAGAAAAACATAAAAGCGTGAACAAAGAATATGGCAAGTGAAACGCTGACTTCTACTGAATATATCAAGCACCACCTGCAAAATCTGACTTTCGGCAAGCACCCGGACGGGGGATGGGGCATCGCTCACAGCGCGCAAGAGGCCCGGGAAATGGGATTCTGGGCCATCCATCTGGATACCATGTTTTGGTCGATTGCGCTTGGGGTGCTTTTTCTTTGGTTATTTCGCAAAGCCGCGCTACAGGCAACCAGCGGAACGCCCACGGGTTGGTTGAATTTCGTCGAATGGGTGGTGGAGTTCATAGATGACAACGTGCGCGGTTCGTTTTCCGGGAAGAACGACATGGTGGCCCCACTCGCGCTCACCTTGTTCGTGTGGGTCCTGCTGCAGAATACCATGGATCTCGTGCCGGTGGACTGGATCCCGGAGATCGCCAAACTCATAGGCATTGAATATATGAAGGTGGTGCCGACCACCGATCCGAACGCGACCTTCGGTATGTCGATCGCGGTGTTCTACCTGATGCTGCACTACAGCCTGAAAATAAAAGGGCCCATTGGATTCGCATCGGAGCTCACCATGCAGCCGTTTGAGGCAAAAAATCCGCTGCTCAAAGTACTGTTCATCCCTGTGAACCTGTTTCTCGAAGGTATCGGGCTGTTGTCCAAGCCGGTGTCTCTGTCTTTGCGCCTGTTCGGAAATCTCTTCGCGGGAGAGATGATTTTCATATTGATCGCGTTGTTATTCAGCGGGGGTATCGTCTTCGCTGTGCTCGGCGGCGCCCTGCAATGGGCGTGGGCAGTCTTCCATATCCTTATTGTGCTCCTGCAGGCGTTTATCTTTATGGTATTGACCGTGGTCTATCTCGACATGGCGCACCACGAACACTAGGGCAACCTCTTTATAAATATTCCCACTTGAACCCCCTGAATAGGAGAAAAAAATGGAAACAGCATTGCTTTACGTTGCCGGCGCAGTCCTGCTGGGCCTGGCCGGCGTCGGAGTTGGAGTAGGTGTCGGAGTACTGGGCGCGCGCTTCCTCGAGGGCATTGCACGCCAGCCGGAGCTCTTACCGATGCTGCGAACACAGTTCTTCATCGTCATGGGGCTCGTAGACGCTATTCCGATTATCGGGGTCGCCATATCCTTGTACATCCTGTTTGCAGTGGTCGGCGGTTGACGAAAGTAAAGTAATGTATGGTGTTGAGGTTTAGGAGTCGGCCATGAATATAAATTTCACTCTCTTCGGACAGTCACTGGCCTTCATTGTTTTCGTGTTGTTCTGCATGAAGTACATCTGGCCACCGATCATGAACGCCCTGGAAACACGGAAAAAGATCATCGCCGATGGATTGGCCGCGGCAGAGCGCGGCAAGAGAGAACGCGAGCTCGGCGAGCAGCGCGCCACGGAGGTCATCAAGGAGGCAAAGGGGAAGGTGGCGGAAATGCTGGCCAGCGCGGAAAAACGCGGCGCCGAGATCGTCGAGCAAGCGAAAAACGACGCCAAGGTGGAGGGCGAACGTATCATTGCCGCGGCGCGCTCGGAGATCGATCAGGAGGCGCAGCGCGCACGTGAGGCCCTGCGCAAGGACGTCGCCTCCCTGGCGACCGTGGGCGCGGAGCGCATCTTGAGCAAGGAGATCGATTCTGCGGTGCATGCCAAGATGCTCGATGAGCTGGCGGGGCAGTTGTAACGGGGACGTGGCATGAGCGAGCACCAATCCGTGGCCCGCCCTTATGCCCAGGCCGTGTTCGAGATCGCGCGGGAGGACGGCAATTTTCAGGCCTGGTCCGACATATTGGCGTTCTTCGCCGCACTGATGGCGCATGCGGATATGCGCGAACTGGTCCGCAATCCCCGCGTGGAGCGGGCACAGGTGGTGCAGCTCGTCGAGGGCATCTGCGGCGACCGCCTCTTCCCGCGCGCGAAGAGCTTTCTCCGGCTCGTCATCGACAACCGGCGCGAACTTTCGCTGCAGAAAATCGCCAGCCAGTTCGAGGCCATGCGTGCGGAGGCGGAAGGCAAGATCGACGCCGAACTCATTACTGCAAGGCCCGTCACCGAACCGCAGCGTTTGCAGATAGCGCAATCCCTGTCGCAGCGGTTGGGGCGGGAAGTGAGCCTGCAGATCACCGAGGACCCAGGCCTGATCGGTGGCGCGGTGCTGCGCGCCGGGGATATGGTTGTCGACGCCTCGGTGAAGGGGCGGCTGGCGACACTCGCGGCTCACCTCGTGCACTAATCGGTTTCATGCGTCTTAATATTTGAGGAAATCTGTATGACTACGCAGCTTAACCCGTCCGAAATCAGCGAGCTCATCAAAGAGCGTATAAAGAGCTTCGACGCCGTTGTCGAGGCACGCACAGAGGGCACGGTGGTGAGCCTTACCGACGGCATCACCCGCGTCCACGGTCTCGCCGACGCCATGCAGGGAGAGATGCTGCAATTTCCGGGTGAGACCTATGGTCTGGCACTGAACCTGGAACAGGATTCCGTCGGCGCGGTGATTCTCGGCGACTTCGAGCACATTTCCGAGGGCGACACGGTCAAATGCACCGGGCGCATCCTCGAGGTGCCGGTGGGGGAGGTGCTGATCGGCCGTGTGGTGGATTCGCTCGGCAACCCCATCGACGGCAAAGGCCCTGTTACAACGGAGGCGACGTCGCCGATCGAAAAAGTCGCACCGGGGGTAATCAGCCGCCAATCCGTGAGCCAGCCGGTTCAGACGGGCTTAAAATCCATCGATTCCATGGTCCCGGTTGGGCGCGGTCAACGCGAGCTGATCATTGGAGACCGGCAGACGGGAAAGACCGCGGTAGCCATAGACACGGTCATCAACCAGAAAGGCAAAGACCTGATCTGTATCTACGTGGCCGTGGGCCAGAAGGCCTCATCGATCGCAAACGTCGTGCGCAAGCTCGAGGAACATGGGGCCATGGACCACACTATTGTGGTCGCTGCCGCGGCGTCTGAATCCGCGGCCATGCAATACATCGCGCCGTATTCCGGATGTACCATGGGCGAGTATTTCCGTGACAAGGGCGAAGACGCCCTCATCATTTATGACGACCTTACCAAACAGGCGTGGGCCTATCGTCAGGTTTCCCTGCTCCTGCGGCGCCCCCCGGGGCGCGAGGCCTATCCCGGCGATGTCTTCTATCTTCACTCCCGCCTGCTCGAGCGCGCCGCGCGCATCAACGCGGAGCACGTAGAGAAGCTGACCGGCGGCAAGGTGCAGGGGCGTACTGGCTCGCTGACCGCATTACCTATTATCGAAACTCAGGCGGGCGACGTCTCGGCCTTTGTGCCCACCAACGTCATTTCCATCACCGACGGCCAGATCTACCTGGAATCGGATCTCTTCAATGCGGGTATCCGGCCTGCCATTAACGCCGGTCTCTCCGTATCGCGTGTCGGCGGTGCGGCGCAGACAAACCTGGTCAAGAAGCTCGGCGGCGGAATCCGTCTCGCGCTCGCCCAGTACCGCGAGCTCGCCGCCTTCGCCCAGTTCGCCTCGGACCTCGACGAAGCCACGCGCAAACAGCTCGAACGGGGCCAGCGGGTGACCGAGATGATGAAGCAAAAGCAGTACGCACCGATGTCGGTCGCAGAGATGGCGGTGTCCCTGTTCGCGGTGAACGAGGGCTATATGGACGATGTCGATGTTCCCAAGGTGGTCGACTTTGAAGCAGCGCTGCAAGCCCACATGCAAGCGGAGCACTCCGATCTGCTGGACAAAATGAACGCGACCAAAGAGTACAGCGAGGATGTCGAGCAAGATCTACACGCGGCGCTGAAGGCTTTCAAGGAACGAGGAGCCTGGTAAGCAATCACCAACGGGGAAGATTAAGACATGGCCGGCGCTAAAGAGATTCGCACTAAGATCAAGAGTATTCAAAATACTCAGAAAATCACCAAAGCCATGGAAATGGTTGCGGCGAGTAAGATGCGCAAGGCTCAGGAGCGTATGCAGGCGGCAAGACCGTACGCGCAAAAAATTCAGAATGTCGTGGCGCACCTTGCCCGTGCGCATCCGGAATATAGGCATCCATTCACCATTGAGCGTGACTCTAAGCGAGTTGGGTTCGTGATCGTTTCCACCGATCGGGGTTTGTGCGGCGGACTGAATGTCAACATGTTCCGTCTCGCGATATCGGAAATGCAGGAGTGGCGAAACCGAGGCGCTGAGATCGATATTGCCACCATCGGCGCCAAGGCAATCGGCTTTTTCAAGCGTCTCGGCAGCAACATCGTTTCCGAGGCCTCGCACCTCGGAGACAGACCCACGGTGAACAGCTTGATCGGGGCGATAAAGGTGATGCTGGATGCATACGAGATGGGACAGCTCGATCGGCTGTATCTGATCCACAATGACTTCGTCAACACCATGACGCAGAAACCGATTTCGTTCCAGCTGCTGCCGCTCCTGCCGAGCAAGGAAGAGGAGTTACGTCATCATTGGGACTATCTGTACGAGCCCGACTCCAAGCAGGTACTGGATGTGTTGTTGACCCGTTACATAGAGTCGTTGGTGTATCAAGGCGTGGTCGAGAACATCGCCTGCGAACAATCCGCGAGAATGGTGGCCATGAAATCGGCGTCCGACAACGCAGGCAATCTCATCGACGAGCTGCAGCTCGTCTACAACAAGGCCCGCCAAGCCGCGATCACGCAGGAGATTTCCGAGATCGTGGGCGGCGCTGCGGCGGTGTGACACGAACACTGAACGAGAAGAGCACGATGGAAAGATCAACAGACACACCACACGATCTCGTCGTTGTTTTGTCTTCGCCATTACGTTTCGATTTCGCTGAGCAGGAGAGGAAACGACCATGAGCACCGGAAATATAGTTTCGATCATCGGCGCAGTGGTGGACGTAGAGTTCCCACGCGACACGGTTCCCAAGGTATACGACGCGCTGATTTTGCCGGACGCCGGCTTGACCCTGGAAGTGCAGCAGCAGCTCGGCGATGGCGTCGTGCGTACCATCGCCATGGGCTCCAGCGACGGCCTGCGGCGCGGCATGCGCGCCGAGAACACCGGAGCGCCGATTTCCATTCCCGTCGGCGAGGCCACTTTGGGCCGCATCATGAATGTGCTTGGTGATCCTGTCGACGATGCGGGGCCCGTGGAGGCGGAAGCGCGGTGGCCCATTCACCGCAAGGCACCGGCGTATGCGGATCAGGCACCGGCCATTGAGATCCTGGAGACGGGCATCAAGGTCATCGATTTAATTATGCCCATCGCCAAAGGCGGCAAGATCGGTCTCTTTGGCGGCGCCGGGGTGGGGAAGACGGTTGCTCTGATGGAGCTGATCCGAAATATCGCCATCGAGCACAGCGGCTATTCTGTATTCGCCGGGGTCGGTGAAAGGACCCGCGAGGGCAACGACTTCTATCACGAGATGAAAGATGCGGACGTGCTCGATAAGGTGGCGCTGGTGTACGGACAGATGAACGAACCGCCGGGGAATCGTTTGCGTGTCGGCCTCACCGGGCTGACGATCTCCGAATATTTCCGCGACGAGGGGCGCGACGTGCTGTTGTTCATCGACAACATCTACCGCTACACGCTGGCGGGGACGGAGGTGTCGGCCTTGCTGGGGCGCATGCCGTCGGCGGTGGGCTATCAACCCACCCTGGCCGAGGAGATGGGCACGCTGCAGGAGCGCATCACCTCGACGCGCACGGGCTCGATTACCTCTTTTCAGGCGGTGTACGTGCCCGCCGACGACCTCACCGACCCGTCTCCCGCCACCACCTTTGCCCACCTCGACGCAACCTTGGTGCTGTCGCGACAGATTGCGGAACTCGGCATTTATCCCGCGGTGGACCCGCTGGATTCGACCAGCCGGCAGCTCGATCCTCTGGTTGTGGGCCAGGATCATTACGATATTGCGCGCGCGGTGCAGGGGACACTGCAACGATACAAAGAGCTGCGGGATATCATCGCCATCCTCGGCATGGACGAGCTCTCTGAGGACGACAAGCTCACCGTTTCCCGGGCCCGCAAGATACAGCGCTTCCTGTCGCAGCCGTTTTTCGTCGCGGAGACCTTCACCGGCCAGGCCGGGAAATACGTCGCGCTCAAAGAGACGATCCGTGGGTTCAAGATGATCGTAGACGGAGAGTTGGACCAGTATCCCGAACAAGCCTTCTACATGGTCGGCGGCATCGACGAGGTGCCGGAAAAAGCCAAGACAGTGGCCTGACCCTGGAGCATCGTCGTGGCCATGACTTTACACGTCGATATCGCCAGCGCCGAGGAGGAGATCCACTCGGGGCCGGCGTCCGTGGTGTACGCACCGGCGGAGATGGGGGAGGTGGGCATCTATCCCCGCCATGCGCCGCTGTTGACCCGTCTAAAACCGGGAGAGGTCCGGGTCGAGACCCCTTCCGGCGAGGAGCTGTTCTTTTTCGTCTCCGGGGGACTGCTGGAAGTGCAGCCGCACGTTGTCACGGTGCTTGCGGACACCGCGATTCGCGCCGCCGACCTCGACGAGGCCGCAGCCGTGGAGGCGCAGAAGCGCGCCGAGAAAGAAATGAAAGACCGCAAATCGGAAATCGACTACGCTCAGGCGAGGGCGGAATTGGCGCAGGCCGCCGCGCAGTTGCGCGCAATCCAGAAACTGCGCAAACGCGGGCGTGGATAACCGGTCCAGGCCGCGCCCGAACCACGCCGTCCGCAGAGTCCTCCGAGCCGCGCAGCAGTACATCATGCCGACCCCTGTGGTAAAGAACAACACGGTGGTGAGCATCACCTACCTCATTCGGGACGAGAGCGGCGATATCTGTGAGTATCGAGATCTGCCCGTGGCCTACGTACACGGCGGCCGGAGTCTGCTTTTTCCGCAGATCGAGCGCGCCCTCGAAGGGCGGCAAGTCGGTGACCGGGCCGTCGTCAAGCTGGCGCCCGAGGAGGCCTTCGGTGCGCACGATGCGAGCCTGGAATTCACGGACGCTCTGGCCAACGTGCCCGAGGAGTTGCGTTACGTCGGCGCCGAATTCGAAGCGGAAGGCGAACGCGGTGATCGGCGCCAGTTTCGAGTGGTGAGAATCGAGGACGGACGCCTCACCGTAGACGCCAACCATCCCCTGGCCGGAAAGCACCTCACCTACGAGGTCACCATAGTGGGTATCCGGGACGCCGACGACGAAGAACTCGAAACCGGCCTCGCGCAGCCGGAGCCGTCGACGCTCGCTTGACCCGAACGCAGTCCCAAGGCGCCCGCTCGGTTCCCGACGTCGACCGCGCAGATTCAACATGTTTCTCTCAAGACACGGCGATACGCGGTGCTGCGCGAACCTTGGCCCGATATCCGGACCCGCCTGCATTGTTCACCAGGTGCCCAGCTACTATTCATGGCACGCCGTTGAGACACCCGCAATTCCGGTTCAATGAAAAACCTACTCAGACCATTGGCACAGCTTGTTGAGAATAGTAGCTGGGCAGTCCCGGTCCC
>CAMYIN010000055.1 GCA_947258495.1 uncultured Gammaproteobacteria bacterium | reverse complement strand
ATCTTTCCCATACCAATGCCGCAGGCAACGTCGCCGCGGCGCAGCCCGGCGCCGGCGCAGCCGAAACACAAGCGGTGGAGACCCCAAGCACGGCCGCCGGCGAAACACAAGCGGTGGAGACCCCAAGCACGGCCGCCGGCGAATCGGGGGAAACGATTGAAGTAGAAGTACCGGACATCGGCGATTTCCAAGACGTAGAAGTCATCGAAATACTGGTGGGTCCGGGGGACGCCATAAAACCCGAGGACCCCTTGATCACGCTGGAAAGCGACAAAGCCACCATGGACGTGCCGTCGCCCGTTTCCGGCACCGTAGTGGGCATGCGGGTGAACAAAGGCGACAAAGTCTCCGCGGGCAGCCCCGTTCTGCTGCTGCGGCCCGGCGACGGGGAAAGCACGGCTCCTGCTCCGGAACCACCGACGATTACGCCGCCGGGACCTCCACCGACGACGCAGGCCCCGGGTGCCGAGGCGGCGCAGGCGGGTCCGACACCGCCGACGAGCCTGCCGCCGCCGCTGGAGAAGGCCGGGACGGCGAAAGCACACGCCAGCCCCAGCGTGCGCAGGTTTGCGCGAGAACTGGGCGTGGATCTGCAGCGGGTGCGCGGTTCCGGCCAAAAAGGACGTGTAACCAAAGAGGACGTGCAGGCGTTCGTCAAGCAACAACTGCGCCAACCGGCGCCGACGGCCGCCACCGCGGCGGGCGCCTTAACCCTGACGGAAATGCCGGAAATCGACTTTGCCAAGTTCGGCAGCGTACGCGTGCAGGCGTTGAGCCGCATCAAGAAATTGACTGCGGTCAATCTGCATCGCTCGTGGTTGCACGTACCGCACGTCACCCAGCACGACGAGGCCGACATCACGGATCTGGAGCACTTTCGTACACAGGCGAAGGAGGAAGCGGCGCAAAGAGGCGTGCGCTTGACGATGCTCGCTTTTCTCATGAAAGCCTCCGTGAGTGCGTTGAAGAAGTACCCCAACTTCAACGCTTCGCTCGATCCCGGCGGCGAGAATCTGGTGGTGAAGGAGTACTACCATCTGGGTATCGCTGTCGATACGCCGGACGGGCTGGTGGTGCCGGTGGTGCGCGACATCGACCAAAAAGGCGTCCTCGATCTGGCCCAGGAACTTGGCGAAATCAGCGAACGCGCCCGCAACAAGAAACTTACGCCTACCGACCTTCAGGGCGGTTCTTTCACCATTTCCAGTCTCGGTGGAATCGGGGGCACCGCATTCACACCCATCGTAAACGCCCCCGAGGTGGCCATTTTGGGTGTATCCCGCGCGCAGATGAAACCGGTATATCGCGACAACGAATTCAAGCCCCGCCTCATGCTGCCGTTGTCGCTGTCCTACGATCATCGCGTCATCGACGGCGCGGAGGCGGCGCGTTTTACCGCGTTTTTGACCCGAGTCCTGGAGGACGCGAGGCGACTGCTGCTGTGAACGGCGCGGCAGCCTTGTCTTCGTTTCGCCGACGTATTCCCGGATCCAGGCCCATTACACATGTCCGAATCCATCAGATAGGCGACGAGGACCGAGTTGGCTGAAACCGTAGAAATTAGGGTTCCGGACATCGGCGACTTCAAGGACGTCGACGTCATCGAGGTTCTGGTCGCGCCGGGGCAGGAAATTCATCGGGAAGATCCGCTGATCAGTCTGGAGAGCGATAAGGCGACGATGGATGTGCCTGCACCCCAGGCTGGCGTCGTTGAAGTTATTGCTGTCAAGACTGGAGACAAGGTGTCCGAGGGGTCGTTAATACTGACCTTAAGACCGACAGAGGAGAGAGACGAACCGGTTTCTGAATCCGTTGCGCCATCGGAGTCTGCTACTCACGCCGAGGGCGGTGAACCTTCGGCAATGAAATCGGACAGACACGCCGACGTGCTGGTGCTCGGCGCCGGGCCCGGCGGCTATACAGCCGCCTTTCGCGCTGCGGATCTCGGCAGGAAGACCGTGCTCGTGGAGCGGTTCCCGGATCTCGGCGGTGTCTGCCTCAACGTCGGTTGCATCCCGTCGAAGGCGCTGTTGCACGCCGCCAAGGTCATTGCCGAAGCGCGGGACATGGCCGTTCACGGTGTCGAATTCGGGGAGCCGAAGATCGACCTCGATAAACTGCGAGGCTGGAAGAACGCGATAGTCGGGCGCTTGAACAAGGGACTCGCCGGGCTCGCGAAACAGCGCGGCGTCGAAGTCGTACACGGACGGGGCGAGTTCATAGGTCCCAACAACCTGGTGGTGGTGGGCGACAACGGCGTCACCGCGGTATCGTTCGACAACGCGATTATAGCCGCCGGATCGAGGTCCATCATGCTCCCGGGAACGTCCACCGAGCATCCCCGGATCTTTGATTCCACCGGCGCGCTGCAACTCAAAGAAATACCCGGACGTCTGTTGGTCGTCGGCGGCGGCATCATTGGTCTGGAAATGGCCAACGTCTACCATGAGCTGGGGACGAAAATCACACTAGTGGAGCTGACGCCTACACTGCTGCCCGGTGTCGATGCCGATCTCGTGAAACCGCTCCAGCGCCGCATCGGCAGACTGTATGAAAACATCTACGTCGATTCCAAGGTTACTGCAATGGAGCCCGGGGACAGCGGCGTGAAGGTTCGATTCGAGGGCGGTGGGGCTCCCGCGGAGGACAATTTCGATTACGTCTTGGTTGCAGTGGGACGAAGGCCCAACGGTCTAGACATAGGCGCCGACAATGCGGGTGTAAACGTTGACGAACACGGTTTCATAGAGGTGGACCATCAACAACGTACCAATGTCCCGCACATCTTCGCCATCGGCGACGTCGTGGGTCAGCCCATGCTGGCGCACAAGGCGACCCACGAGGGAAAAGTCGCGGCCGAAGTGTGCGCAGGTATGAAGAGCGCGTTCGACGCATCGATCATTCCCAGCGTGGCCTATACCGACCCGGAAGTCGCCTGGGTCGGAGTCACCGAGGAGGACGCCAAGCGTCAGGGGAGGAAATACGGCAAGGGAAGCTTTCCCTGGGCGGCGAGCGGCCGGGCGCTTGGTATCGGTCGCGAGGAGGGATTGACCAAGCTCTTGTTCGACGAGGAAACCGGGCGCGTCATCGGCGCCGGAATCGTCGGTCCCCACGCCGGCGACCTGATCGCCGAGGTGGGCCTGGCCATTGAAATGGGTTGCGACGCGGAAGACATCGGTTTGACCGTCCATGCGCACCCGACGCTGTCGGAGACCGTGGCGTTTTCGGCGGAGGCGTACGCCGGCACCATCACCGATCTATATCTGCCCAAGGACAAGAAATAGGCGAATCCGCAACCGCTTGCGGTGCGGGCCGAGCCCGACCGTGCACGACTCAGGCGCAGCGCTATTTCCGACTATTTTGCTGCGATGCATCCTTCGCCAAAGCGTAGTATCGTCGGAGTCGCCGCGATCTGCGGCCTCGCGGTTGGCGACACGAAGGTCCTGGAGACACCCTATTGATTGTCTAACCACGACCAACAGTCATCAATGCAACAACCCAGATCGAAAGAGGCCCTACCCAGGCCCCGGTCCCAGGACCCGCCAACCGCGCTGACTGTCATCCGTGCCCCGGCACGGCTTCCGTAGCTGCGGACCTCCGCTCTTGCCGCGCTTGTTGTCCTAGGCCGTATGCGTTCCGTCACTCAGACGAGGCGCACACTGTCTCCGATCCCCAGCTTCAGTTGTGCCGCGGCGCATCCCCGGTTCACCGCGATCTCCACCAGCCCGAGGGAGTTGACGTACCAGAACGGCGTATCCGCCGCCGCCTCGCCAAAGGTCCGCGCATAACGCAGGCGCAGGTCGCCCGCTTCGAGCACCGAGGTGACCTCGGTCTCTGCCGCGCGCACCCCGGTCATGGCGTTACCATAGTGGTCAATGTAGATCACGCTGGCAAGATCGTTCGGCCAATGTTGCGTGTCCATCAGCCGGTGATCGCTCGACGGCTCCGGGGCCGCCCCTTGGGCGAGCAGCGCGGCGACGGG
>CAMYIN010000054.1 GCA_947258495.1 uncultured Gammaproteobacteria bacterium | reverse complement strand
CACGCTGCGGGGCGCCGATCCGGCGCCGCGTGGTGGCGCAGCGGTCCAGCTTTTTCTGCCTGCACTGCCAGCGCTGATCCCGGCGAGCCGCCGCGATTCGCCCCTAATCGCCCACATTTCCCGCGGCCGGGGGCGGATTAGTTAAAGTCAGTTCTGGATTAGAGTATAAAATTGTTTGAAAAACTTGGAAAAATTGTTTGAAAAACTTGGATTTTTGTCGATTTTTGCTTAAATATAGAGTTAAGGGAGCTTCCCGGAGTGAGATTTATTCTCGATCGACGGCGCCACGGCAGCGAGAAAACGACAATTAAACGGCTCTAATTATGATCGACAAATTCATCGAAAAAGGTTTTGACGAGTACAGCGAGTGGCGTAAGCGCCTGCAATCCGCTATTACCGGCTTCGGCGGCTGGTTGGCCGAACAAAAATTCAGCGATGTCCACTTGGACCAACGCATCGAAGCGATCGTCGCTACGCTAAACGACGATAAACTGTACGTCGCCTTCGTTGCCGAATTCTCGCGGGGCAAGTCGGAGCTGATCAACGCCTTGTTCTTCGGCGACATGGGCCAACGCATGGTGCCGTCCAGCGCCGGCCGCACCACCATGTGCCCCACCGAGCTGTACTTCGATCGGAACCGCGAGCCGGCCGTGCAGTTGCTGCCGATTGAAACCCGGATGCAGGGCACAAGCATCGCCGAGTACAAGGAACATCTTGACGAATGGGAGACCATCTATCTGCAGCCGGACGATCCGGAGCAGATCCAGGCGTCGTTGCAGCAACTTACCAAAGTGAAGCTGGTGAGCCGTGAGCTCGCGGAGAAACTTGCGCTCCACATTTCCGAAGACGAAGCCCATGAAGACGGCATGCACGTGCGCGAGGATGGCAGTGTCGAGATCCCCCGCTGGCGGCATGCCCTGGTCAACTACCCCCATCCGCTGCTGGAACAGGGCCTGGTAATCCTCGATACGCCGGGCCTCAACGCCCTGGGTTCGGAACCCGAACTCACACTCAACATGTTGTCCAGCGCTCACGCGGTGCTGTTTATTCTCGCCGCCGACGCCGGGGTAACCAAATCCGATTTAATCTTGTGGCGGGATCACATCAATGGCGGCCAAACCGCGTCGAATACCGGACGATTCGTCGTTCTCAACAAAGTCGACGTACTCTGGGACGAGTTAAAAGATCCAAAGCAGGTGGAACAGGAGATTCAGCGTCAGATTCGGGGCACTTCCGAGATATTATCGATCCCCGAAAAACAGATCTTCCCGATTTCGGCGCAGAAGGGATTGTTGGGAAAGATCAAGAACGACTTCACTTTGCTGGAAAACAGCGGTGTAAGCAACCTGGAAAACGCAATTGCCAATCTGCTGATCCCGGCGAAACGCGATATCGTCAGCGCCAATGTCAGTACGGAATTGGGGGACGTGGTCAAGACGACCCGCGCCATGAACGATCAGCGGATTCAGGACGTAAACGAACATATTTCAGAACTGCAGAAACTGAACGGAAAGAATATCGAAGTCATTGAAGACATGATGCAGAAGGTGCGCGCCGATAAGGAACACCTGGAAAAAAATCTTCAAAGGTTTCAGGCCACGCGCTCCATATTCTCGCAGCAGACCAAAAAGCTTTACAGCTACTTGAGCATGAAGGTTCTGGACCGCTTGATCGCGGAGACCAAGAAAGACATGACCATCAGCCTGACCACCGGCGGGCTGCGCAATACGATGATGAAGTTCTTCAAGGAAATTACCGAGACCATGGACAACGCGTCCAAGCAGACGGTGGAGATTCAAGAGCTAATGGAAGGCGTGTACAAGAAGTTTCAAGAAGAGCACGGTCTGGCGAACATCAAGCCGAGGCGTTTTTCGATCAACAAATATCAACGGGAAATTAAGCGCTTAATCGAACGACATGAGCACTTTATTCGTGGTTTGTCGATGGTGATGACGGAACAAATGGTTCTCGGCCGCCGTTTTTACGATTCCGCGGTATCCAGCGTGCGCCGGGTATTTCAACGCGCCAACCGCGACACCGACGATTGGCTGAAGACCATCATGTCTCCAATGGAATCCCAGGTACGGGAACACCAGGTGCAGTTGCGCCGACGATTGGAAAGCATCAAGCGGATCCACAAGGCGAGCGACACTCTCGAGGATCGGCTGGCCGAGCTTGAGCACGTGCAAGACGGCATCAAACGACAGCGCGCCGCGATGGATGAGCTGATTACGCAGGTCGAAGCGGTGCTCGACGAGAACAAGCAAGCCGGCGAAATCTCGGAACGTAGCGCCTGAGGCAGAATTCGGACCGCGGGTCGTCGGGTTCTACCGCGAAATCGACGTTGCGATACCCGCATTGATCAGCGCGAAGCGTCCAACAAAACTACGGCGCTCCCCTCGCCTCTCGGATCGCTCGCCGCCTGCAACCGGTGTTCGCGCTTCCGCCAGATCACGGCCTGCATATTTCCGTAAGGCGAATCTCGCCGCTTCAGCGCATGCCCCTTGAGTTTCAGGCCGACCAACGTCGCCTGGGCGATGGCGTCGGGTTCGAAAACAATCTGATCCGGCACGTACTGATGATGAAATCGAGGCAGGGTCACGAGTTGTTCGGCGTCGTGTGCTCCCTGCGCAAACTTCAGGCTCGCCAGCAGCACCATGGAGATGATGCGGCTGCCGCCCGGGGTCCCCAGCACAACGACGGTGTCTTTCGTTTCCAGAAATGTCGGTGTCATGCTGGACAGCGGGCGCTTGCCGGGGGCGATGGCATTTGCCTGCCCGCCGATCAGCCCATACACGTTGGCGACCCCCGGTTTGGCGACAAAGTCATCCATTTCATTGTTGAGCAGCACCCCGGTACCCGCGACCATGAAACCCGATCCGAACGGATAGTTGATACTCAGTGTGGCCGCGACGCGGTTCCCTGCGGGATCCAGAATTGAGAAATGGGTCGTATCCCGCCCCTCACCGCGGGGGGGATCCAACTCGCGGCTGGGGGTGGCGCCGGCGCCGATGTCGTCGCTGAGCGCGCGGGCGTAGTCTTTCGAGGTTAAACGGCCGCTATCGATGGCGACAAAATCCGGGTCGCCGAGATACAACGCGCGGTCCCGGTATGCCCGGCGCATACTCTCTACGATGCGGTGAACGCGCTCCACCTCGGTCACACGATTCATATTCCAGCGCTCCAGCATATTGAGCATAGCCATCAGCACGATACCGCCCGACGAAGGCGGGGCAGCGCTTGTCACCTCGATATCCCGATAGGTGCCGCTGATCGGCTCGCGCTCCACCACCTGGTAGCCGGACAGGTCGTCCGCTCCCCATATACCGCCGTGGGCGGACACGCCTTCGACCAGACGCCGGGCCAGGGGTCCGGCATAGAAACCGGCGGCGCCTTCATCGGCGATGCGCGTTAATGTTGACGCCAAGTCCGGCTGTTTAATGACATCACCGACGTCCGGCACCTCACCGTCGATCAGATACACCCGCCCGGCGGAGGTATTGAATGCCGCCATGCGCATTTTCACCAGGCGCCGGTAACGCTCGGTCACCGGAAAACCGTCACGGGCAAACCGGATGGCGGGAACCAAGCTGCGCGCCAACGGTAACCGGCCGTAGCGCGCGGCGATATGCACCAGTGCCGCCGGTTGGCCGGGTATGGCGGCCGCCAGCGGTCCGTCCAACGACGCCCGCGGTCGGACGTTTCCCGCGGCATCCAGATATATGTCTCGATGCGCGCGCTGCGGGGCGCGCTCGCGGCCGTCGACCATCACCCGGTGTCCGTCGGCGGCGCGGTGCAACAGCCAGAAACCACCGCCGCCCATCCCGGAACCCATGGGTTCTACGACCGCAAGCGCCGCAGACACCGCCACCGCGGCGTCGAATGCATTTCCTCCTGCGCGTGCAATCTCGACGCCGGCGTCGGTTGCCAGGGGATGGGCGGTGGCGATCGCCCAGCCGGGAGGCCTGGGAGCCTGCTGCGCCGCCGCCGGATACGCGGCCAGCAGCAGCAAACCGGC
>CAMYIN010000053.1 GCA_947258495.1 uncultured Gammaproteobacteria bacterium | reverse complement strand
CGGCGTTCCCTTCTCCGAGCTCGTCATGGACGTCCAATCCCGGGAAAATGAACTCGTTCTGCACACGGCCAGGCTCCACGCCCTGGGAGGACGCTTCGAAATCCTCCCCGTGACACTCGAGGGTTCGAGCGCCGAGCACCGCATATCGGTGCAAATCACCGATCTCGACTTCGGCCAGATTCTGCAGAGCCTCGATCGACCGGAGCTCTCCGGGAGCGGTCGTCTTGACGCCACGGTCCCCTTGCAGTTCACGCCGCGGGGGCCCCGCATTCACGAAGCCGAATTCCGCAGCGTTGCCGCCGGCACCCTCCGCTATGCGGCGTCAACCGACACCGCGCCGCAGACCGACAATATCGCCTTGCGGGCCTTGAACAATTTCCATTACGACTCGATGCAAATACGTATCGACTACGAACCCGAGGGCGAATACCAGGTGCGTGTTCGGCTCAACGGGCGCAATCCGGACCTCTACGAGGGTTATCCCATCGCTTTCAACCTGAATCTGACGGGAGAACTGCCGGGACTGCTGCGCGCCGGTCTCTTCAGCGGCGACTTCAGCGAGCAGATACTGAAAAACGTACAATCCGAGCGAGCGAAACAATGAGTCCCATTCAGTTTCAGTTCAGAGAAAACGCGCTAGAATATGCGGACACAATAGAGTAAAGACCGCCATGAACACGCTGGAAATCACGCGCTCCGTCATCGTTACCGGGTTGGTCCTTGCCTTGGCAGCGGCGTGCGCGCCGACCGTAAAGGTTCAGGCGCCCGATAAGCCCATCGAGATCAACATGAACGTAAAGATCGAACACGAAATTCGCGTCAAAGTCGAAAAAGACATAGACGATATGTTGTCGCAAAAACCGGGATTGTTCTGATGAGGATAGCCGCCATGACCAGAACTTATGGAACGAAACGCATTGCGATCTTGTTCATTGCTTTCGGTATGCTGTTTGGCGTGCAAGCCGGGGCCGCAAATCTCGGACAGGCCAAATCCGCCGGTTGGCTTTGTGAACAAACCGACGGTTACCTTCGGGTCGCACGCGCCGATGCCCCCGCAGACGTCAAGGCTCTGGCGAACACGATCAACGAGCAGCGAAGAGCCGAGTATCAGCGCATCGCGGCCAAGAACCGCGTAGCTGTAGAACAGGTTGCGGGCCTGACGGCGCAGAGAGTAATAGGCGACGCTCCGCAATTTCGCTGCAAATAGATTCGCGTTCGCCGGCCGCGCGCCGAGAGTAATTCACATTTCCGCCGCGGTTGCGTGCCGCCGATGCCAGCAATCGATTCCCGGCCATGAAGCTCGAATTCTACGGCGCCGCCGGCGAGGTGACGGGTTCGTGCCACGTCTTGCATGTGGGTTCGCGCAAGGTGTTGCTCGACTGCGGATTGATCCAGGGCAGCCGCAGGGACGAGGCGCGCAACCGCGAACCGTTTCCCTTCGAAGCCGGCGATATCGATGCGGTGGTCCTGAGCCACGCCCATCTGGATCACTCCGGGCGATTGCCGCTGTTGGTAAAGCGCGGATTCAAAGGCCCGATCTATACGCACAACGCAACCAGGGACCTTTGCCGGGTGTTGCTGCTGGATGCGGCCGACCTCAACGAGCGCGATACCGAATCCGAGAACCGTCGCCGCCTGCGCAAAGGCCTGCCCACCATCGAGCCGCTTTACGGACGCGACGAAGTTGAAAACACACTCCGGAAGTTGGTGGGCCTCGGATACAGGGAGAAAACCGAGATACTGCCGGGTATCGGCGTGTGCTTTTACGATGCCGGTCATATTATGGGGTCGTCCATCTCCGTGGTCACTCTCGAACAGGGATCGTTGCGGCGAACGCTGGTTTTCAGCGGCGACCTCGGCCAGTACGATTCGCCCATACTCCACGATCCCACCGCTCTCGATCACGCCGATGTGGTGTTGATGGAGAGCACTTACGGCGGGCGCTTGCATCGCGATCGGGAGAGCACGTTGCGGGAGATCGGGACGATCATCAAGGATGCGGCCCACGACCGCGGCAACATTCTGATCCCCGCCTTCGCCATCGGCCGCAGCCAGGAGGTGCTCTATACGCTGGGAAAGAACTACGAGCAGTGGGGATTGAAGAACTGGCGCGTGTTTCTCGACAGCCCCATGGCCATCGACGTCAGCAAGATCTACTGGGACTATCCCCACCTCTACGACGAGGAAGCGACAACCTTCCGCAGAAACGTCAACGAAATGCCGCCGCTGAAGAACCTGCACCTCACGAGGAGCGTGGCGGAATCCCGGGTCATCAACCGGCTTAAAACCGGCGCCATCATCATAGCCGGCAGCGGAATGTGCAACGGCGGGCGCATCGTCCACCATCTCAAGCACAACGTATGGCGTCCGGAATGCCACGTCGTCATTGTCGGCTATCAGGCCGCCGGGTCCCTCGGCAGGCAATTGGTGGACGGCCGTGCGCGCGTGCGCATCCACGGAGAGACCGTCCAAGTGGGTGCGCAGATCCACACCGTCGGCGGGCTCTCCGCCCACGGCGACCAGGAGGATCTGTTCCGATGGTACGCGGGCTTTAAGAATCGGCCACCGCTGTTTCTGGTACACGGCGAGTCCGCTTCCGCCCTCGCCCTCGCCAAGAAAATACGGGCCATGGCGAGCGCCCCTTCGGTCGGCGTCGCCGCGGCCGGCGAAAGCATCGACCTGGCGGCCTTTTGACCGCGACACCGGCGAACGTCGCCCGCGGTCGGCGAAAATATGTTGCACCGCACAATAATTCCTGCTATAAACGGCGCCGGAACCATTTACCCAGGAGAGCCTCGTGGAACCACGATTTTACCAAGACTTCACCGATTTCTGGCGGCAGGCGCAGTGGCGCATGTGGGCGTCTTCGCTGAATCTCAACGGCCCGAACGCGTGGGCCAAGTTATGGAACCCGGCCGATTGGAACGGCGTGGCCTGGAACCCCTTTCTGCCACGGCCCAGCACCTCTTCGACCGGCCGGCTGGCGGAGCAATCCGCGCAGCAGCTGCAAAAGAACTTGAGTCCGGAACGCTACCTGCCGTTGCTTAAAATCGGTACCCGAAACGTACAGACCTGTCTCGACATACAGCAAAAGATGTGGCAACACTGGTTCGAGATTTTGGAGCAAGGCACGAAAACCCTGGCATCGTGGAACACGACGACGGAATCCGCGGCGCCGAGGTCCAATTCGGGTGCGCGCCCGCGTCGCGCGGGCGCTGGTCGAGCCTCCAGGAAATCTCAATCGAACAGCAAGCCGGCGGCGCAGCCGAAAGCCGAAACGGTACAATTGGAGTTGCAATCCAGCGACGATTTGAAAAAAATCAACGGCATCGGTCCGGGACTGGAGAAACAGCTCAAGCGTCAGGGCATCGTTTCGTACCGGCAGATCGCGGAGCTGTCGCCGCGCGATGTCGAGCGCCTCGAAAGCACCGTGATCAAGTTCCCCGGCCGCATCTTGCGCGACAACTGGATCGGACAAGCGAAAGCGCTTTGCGGGGCGTGACCCCCCGGCCCGTGGCGCCCCAGGGTCGCTGACCCACGGTAGCGCGCGACCTCGAGCAGGCGGTCCCGTCGCCACCGTTCCGACTCCCGGAGGCGGGGCGGCTTTCAGGAGTCGGTCGCGACAGTACCATCGCCGCGCACCCAGGCCACCGGCATGTGCGTGGCGTTGTGCGCGTAACCGATCGCGCCGTGGGCGTCGAGCGCAATCAAGCCGGCCTCGCTGCCGGTCCTCTCCGCCAGGATCTCGATCGCCCTCTGCGCCGCGTCTGCAGCCGGCGTCCCGGCAACCAGCAACTGCGCCATCGTCTTTGCCAACACGGTGCGGATGATGGCCTCGCCGATGCCGGTGCAGGACACCGCGCAACCCGGTTCCGCGTAGGTGCCGCAGCCGATGAGGGCGCTGTCACCGACACGTCCCGGGTGCTTTCCGGGGATCCCGCCGGTGGAAGTTGCCGCCGCGATCCGTCCGCGGTTGTCGAGCGCCACGCAACCCACGGTGCCGTGCTGCTCCTCCCCCGGCGACGCCCCCCGGGCGGAGAAATACGACGGATCGCACAGG
>CAMYIN010000052.1 GCA_947258495.1 uncultured Gammaproteobacteria bacterium | reverse complement strand
GCGCCGGCCGGTGGAGGGGATGAACTGCCACAACCCGACCGCGTGGGCGCGCGAGTACGCCGTCGGCTTGAAGGCGCTTTCGATAGCCGGAAGCAGCGCAATTTCCATGGGCATTTGGCGCTTTTCGACCTCTTCGACGATGTAGAAGAGATACCGCTGTGCGCGCTCGACGAGCCGCCGCAGATATTCGGGGCGATTTCGATACCAGCGTTCGTAGTAGGTCACGTGTTTGCTATCAAGACCCGGTAGCGAGAACCCCGCGCGGACCCGGTCCCAAAGATCTTCGAACTGCGGCGCGGGAGCTTGCTCGATGACCGGCGTATCGCTGTTATCGACACGGTGCGGTTGCGCAGGTGGCGGCGGCGATGGTTGCGGGGATTGCGCCGCCGGGACGGCGGATCGCACGCTTTGTTGCCCATGGGGGGGATGGCCGGCGCAGCCGACAAGCAGAAGCCCGCATAGCACGACCCCCGGAATCGTTCTTATTGTCTCGCGCATTTGGGGCCTGCATGGTACGTTTCTCCACGATTCGAGTCAATCGTGCGGGCACGCTTGTCTTCGCTGCCGACGATGTGTAAAACCTATGCAATGAGTTCCGACAGCGAGGCGACGACGCACTGGTACGGCACGGACCTCGGCCGTTCTCTGGTGGAGGCCGAACGCGAACGCTTGCGTCGAGTGCTGCCCGACCTCTATGGCCCCATAGCGCTGCAGGTCTCGGGTCACGGTTATCCAAGCATGCTGGAATTCAGCGATGCAATCTTGCGCGTCGGCAGCTGCGCCCAGAGCAGCGTATTCGAGGACGCTTCGGCGGTGTCTGCGATGGCGGAAGCGTTACCCTTCGATGCGAAGTCGATCGGTCTGGTGCTGCTGCCCCATGTCCTCGAGTTCAGCGTCGACCCGCATCAGGTGCTGCGTGAGGCGAACCGCGTATTGGTGCCGGAGGGCCACCTGGTCGTGGTGGGATTCAACCCGGCCAGCCTGTGGGGTCTGCGCGCATTGCTCGCGAGGGGACGCAAAGGCTTTCCCTGGGAAGGACGTTACTACCGTCTCTCCCGGGTGAAGGACTGGCTGCAGTTGCTGGGTTTCGAGACGGGTTCCGGAGAGATGGTCTACTATCGGCCGCCGACCGCGTCCATCAAGATGCACCAGCGCTTCGCAGTCTTCGACCGAATGGGCGATCGTTGGTGGCCCCTGATGGCTGCGGTCTATTTTTTGATCGCCCGCAAGCGGGAGATCGGGATGACGCCGATCACCCCGGTATGGCGCAAGAACAAGCGCTTGTCCCCCGGCCTGGCGGAGCCGGTTACGAAGAACTTCTGATGGCCACGCAGGTGGAAATCTATACCGACGGCGCTTGCCGCGGTAACCCCGGCCCGGGCGGCTGGGGCGCCATCTTGCGATGGGGCGACCAAGAAAAGGAGCTGCGCGGGGCGGCCCGTGAAACGACCAACAATCGCATGGAATTGACCGCCGCGATCGAAGCCCTGGCGGCGTTGAAGCGGCGTTGCCGGGTGACCCTGTACACGGATTCCAACTACCTCAAGCAAGGTATCACCGAATGGCTGCCGCGATGGAAAACCCGCGGCTGGCGCACGGCCGGAAAGAAGCCGGTCAAGAATCTGGACTTATGGCAGCGTCTGGACGAGTTGACCCAGCAGCACGCGGTCAGCTGGCACTGGGTGAAGGGGCACGCGGGAACCGCCGGCAACGAACGCGCCGATGCCCTGGCCAACCTGGCCATCGACGCCGCGGCGTTCGACAACTGATCGTCATGCACACTCGGCAGATCGTCCTGGACACGGAGACCACGGGCCTGGATCCGGATCTTGGCCACCGCATCATCGAAATCGGCTGCGTCGAACTGGTAAACCGTCGGCCCAGCGAGGAAAGCTTCCAGCAGTACCTCAATCCCGATAGGGAGGTCGACGAGGGCGCCCTGGAGGTGCACGGTATCGGCAACGATTTCCTTGCGGACAAGCCACGCTTTGCGGATGTCGTCGACGATTTCATCGACTATATTCGCAATGCGGAGCTCATTATTCACAACGCGTCGTTCGACGTCGCCTTTTTGAACCACGAGCTCGGTTTGTTGCCGCGCAAGCTGGGCCAGATCGAAGACTTCTGCACGGTACTGGATACACTGGCGCTGGCGCGCCAGATGCATCCGGGTCAACGCAACGACCTGGACGCGTTGTGCAAGAGATACAACATCGACAATTCGCAGCGGACGCAACACGGCGCGTTGCTGGACGCGGAGATACTGACGGACGTCTACCTTGCCATGACCGGTGGCCAGACCGCGCTTTTATTGGACGAGCTGGGAACGCCGTCGGAGCCGATCGGCGGTGCCTCGGCCGGGGAAGCAAAACCACGCCCGCCTCTGATGGTGATTTCACCCACGCCGCAGGAATTGGAGGCGCACGCCGAGTGGATACGGCGCCTGGAGAAGGAACTCGGCGGCCCGTGCCTCTGGCGACGCCTCGACGAACAGTCGTAAACCGCAGCGTGAAAGGCTATACTCCCGCCTCCAGCTGGGGCGACGGGCGCCCGGGTTAACTCCTCAACATCGGTAATCGCATCGGGTGAGCGCAATCGTCTCCAACCTGTCGGCCGCGGTGTCCCTGACGGAGACCAGGGTTACCGGCAAGGATCTGGCTCATGCGAATTTCTCCGGCGCCAACCTCTCCGGAGTCCGCCTCTGCGGCGTGAACCTGCGGGGCGCCGACCTGTCCCGTGCCGATCTGACGGAGGCCGACCTGTCCGGCGCGGATCTGTCCGGGGCCGATCTCTACCAGGCGAAGATCTGCGGCGCGCGCCTGTTCGGGGCCGATCTCGCCAACGCGGACCTGACCTGGGCCGACCTGACGGACTGCAATCTTGCCGGCGCGTCGCTGAAGAACGCGACCTTGTCCGGCGCCAGCCTGCGCGGCGCTTCGTTGGCCGGCGCCGACCTGCGCTCGGCCAATCTCTACGAAGCCGATCTCCGGCGCGCAAACCTCGCGGGGGTCGACTTGTCGCACGCGAATCTCGTTCTCGTGCGCCTGTCGCGGGCCAATCTGTTTTGCGCCAAGCTGATCGGGACGCAGCTGAGCGGCGCGAGCCTGGACGGTGCGCAGTTCTCCGGCGCCGATCTGACGTCGGCGAGGTTGAACAACGCGTATCTGCTGAAGACGGACCTCAGCTTCGCCGGACTCACCCGCGCCAGCCTGTCTCAGGCCAATATCGAGGAGGCGAATCTCTCCAGGGCCGATCTCACGGCAGTCGATCTCGGAGGCTCCGACCTGAGCGGGGCGGTGCTGTCGAGGGCGGATCTGGGGTTCGCCGATTTGACCGGGGCGATTCTCACGGAAGCGGACTTGTGGTCCGTGACCATGCGCGGTTCACGTTACCCGGCCGCCGACATGCGCGGCACGAATCTCGTCGGCAGCGGTGTCTATCGATCGATGGCCTTATCGCAGTTTCCGGACATTCGCCATTCCTCGAGCACGCGATGGGACGATCCCGGCGTCGCCCCACGGGTTCAGCTCACCACCCGCGAGCTGCGTCCGCTACCGCGGTTGCGTGGGGCGCCTCCGCCACGTCCCGCGGCGAGGACGTTCTGGTCTCGGCTTGCAGGCAGGATTCGTCGGCGTTAATAGATCGCTTCTATCGTCCAGCCTGCATCTTTGAGCAGCTGCAACATGCCCTCGGGGCCCGGCAAATGCAGCGCGCCCACGGCGATGAACGCGTTGCCCTCGTTCAAGCGCGCGCCGATTCTTTCGACCATTTTCTTGTTTCGCTCGACGATGATGCTCTGCTTTATCGTTTGCGCCAGACCCTCATGCCCCTGCATGTGGGTCTCCGCCAGAGCCGTCAGCGCAACGAGGTCTCTTCGCAGATAGGCCCTGGTGAATTGTTCGATCACTTCCGGCAGCTGCGCGTGCTGCTCCACGGTCTCGGAGACCAATCTGATCTGATCCGCGAGGCTGAGATCGTCGAACAATGAGATCTGCTCGTCCAGGGTCTCGATCCCGTGCACCGGTTTTCCCTGGCGCACGGCCTCCTCGTTGAGCATCCGGTCCAGGAAAATGCCGGACTTCGATTGCGGCGTGCCGAGCAGCACGGAGACCACCCACGGCTTGAATTTATCCATCACCGTCGCCGGAATTCCTCGCGCTTCGAACAGCTGTTGCACGTCGGCGTACAGGTCCCCGTGCAGCAATTCGCGCAGGGATCGTCCGTCGTCCAGGATCATCCTCGACGCCGCTGCAGCCAGGCTTGCAATATCCAGCTTCGCTTCCAGGGTCAAGCTCGCGCTGTCGGCGAACGTGTCCCGCACGACCTCGGGCAGCTGCAGTACCCGCGGATCCTCCACGTGCATGGTCCCGAAGAGGTAACTGGGCGCGGGGCCGCTTCCGGATACGCGCCACAAAAGCCCCTGCTCCGGACCGGCCTTCGCCGCGCCGGCGGGCCCGGGGCCGCCGGTCGCGGTGGTGACGCCGGTGTCGGCTTTGGACGGCGCCGCCGCGGTCGCTGTCGCCGCTTCCTCGGAGGCGGCGACGAAAAGCAAGGCTTGTATGAAAAGCAATGCGTGCAGTATGGTCGCGGTCATCTCTATCCGGCTCGAGTGCTTACCCTAGAAGCTCATCGTTCAGCGGTAATTCTACCTTAGACGTATTCATGCGAAAGGAAAAGAAGGGTGCCTGGAGCGGATACTGGGCCGACGATCCCCCCGGCGGTACGACCTCGCTCGACCAACTGCTGGCGATCGCCGCGCAACCCGGGGACGTGATCAAGGACGACCACAGGAGCCAGGTGAAAACGGTCCCCGTCGGCAACCTGCGGGTCGTCGCCAAACAGCCGCGGGACAAAAACCGCCGCCGGTGGATCCGCGTCCTGACCCTGGTGAGGGACAGCGAGGTCAAGCACACGCTGCGCAGTCTGTCGGCGTTGCGGCAGGCCGGTGTGGAGACGCCGACACCGATCGCGGCCGTGGAAAAAAGGCGATGGGGCATGGTCGTGGACTCTTGGCTGTTCTACGTATACCGTCGAGGGAGGCCCTGCGGCCGCGAGGAATTTCCGCTCGTTGTCGAAGCCCTGTGCGCGCTGCAGCGCGCGGGATTTCGACACGAAGATCCGCACATTGCCAATTTTCTCTACGACGGAGACAAAGTGTTCGTCATCGACTGCAAAGGCAAGCGCCGTCTCGGCAGGTTTTCGGATTACAACGATTTTCTCTTGCTGGAGCAGAAGACGGAGGGCGCTCCGGACATCGCCCGACAGCTGCGTATCGACACCTCGACGCCGGTCTTTCGTGCGGTGCGCGCGTACCAGCGCTACCGCTCCGTGCGGCACCGATGGAAGCGGCGATTAAGACGCAGGTCGCGGTCTGCGCGGGACCTCGGAGGTACCTAGCCTGCAGGCTAGGTCCGGGGCCGAAACCACGCAGCCCGTTGCCGTTCGCACGAGACCGTGTGCCTGCGTCGCGAGACCGCCGCTACTGGCCGGCGAACACCAGCGCCATGAGGCGGTACAGGGGCCCGGGAAAGAAGAACAGCACCAGGCACCCCAATGCGCTGAAGGTCAAGGCGATGACCGCGGGTAGCGGTGCTTCGCGGACGGCGTTGGTCTCGCCGCGATCGGAGGATTGACCGAAAAATCCGCGGATCGGAATCGGCAGCAGATAGGCGATGTTCAACAGCGAGCTGATGAACAACACCGAGAGCATCGCCCACTGTCCCGCCTCCAGGCTGCCAATGGCAAGATACCACTTGCTCCAGACCCCGCCCAGCGGCGGCAGGCCGATGATGCTCAAAGCGCCGATCAGCATGGCGCCGTAGGTGAACGGCATTGCTCGACCGAGGCCGTTCATGTCGCTGATTTCGGTCTTGTGGGTCGCCAGGTAGATGGCGCCGGCGCAGAAAAACAGTGTGATCTTCCCGAACGCATGGGTGGCGATGTGCATCCCGGCGCCGATCAACGCGGTGGTGTTCACCAGCATCGCGCCCAGCGTGATATAGGCAAGCTGGCTCACCGTGGAGTAGGCGAGCCGCGCCTTGAGATTGTCCTTGGTCATCGCCACCAGCGACGCCGCGATCAGAGTGAAGGCCGCTATCCACATCATGAACGTCGTCGCCTCGGCGTCCCGCAAGAAATCGATGCCGAAGATATAGATGGTCACCTTGGCGACGCTGAACACCCCGGCCTTGACCACCGCGACCGCGTGCAGCAGCGCGCTGACCGGGGTGGGGGCCACCATGGCCGCGGGCAGCCAGCGGTGGAACGGCATCAACGCGGCCTTGCCGATGCCGAAGAGATACAGCGCCAGCATCAGAGGCAGCAAGCTCGGATCCAGCGTGTCCCGGAGGATGCCGCCGTTGACGAAGTCGAGGGTCCCGGCGCTGAACCACGTCCAGATCATCGCCAGCAGGAGGAAACCGATGGAGGTGCTCAGGAGCAGACCCAGATAGACCCGCCCCCCGCGCTTTGCCTCGTCGGTGCCCTTGTGCGCCACCAGCGGGTAGGTGGAAAGCGTCAGTACTTCGTAGAAAATGAACAGGGTGAGCATGTTGGCGGCGAAGGCCACGCCCATGGTGGCCGACAGCGCGACGGCGAAGCAGACGTAGAATCGCGTCTGGTGCGATTCGTTGTTGCCGCGCATGTAGCCGATGGAATACACCGAGGTCACGATCCAGAGGCCCGAGGCGATGAGGGCGAACAGCAGGCCCAGCGGTTCCACCCGCAGCGCGAGCGACAGATGCGGCACGAGTTCGAGGAAATGCACCGCGGGTTCGTCGCCGCGGTAGACGGCGGGGGCCACGCTGCACACCACCAGGAACAACGCGGTGGCGGTCACCAGGGTCACGGTCTCCCGTGGATTCGGGTGTCGATCGAGCAGCGCGATGCCGACGGCGCCGAACAGAGGCAGGAACACCGCGAGGGCCGTGGCGAACTCGGGACTCACGAAGCGTCTCCCATGAGCAATCGGGCGGCACGTTCGGCGACACCGACGGTCAGGGAAGTATCGATGCCGAAGTAGACGTTGGCGACGATCAGCAACCACGTCGGGATCAGCAGCGTCGCCGGAGCCTCGGCGATTTCCCTCGAGGGGTCACTCGGCGGCTGGAAGTAGATCACTTCGATCACGCGCCAGATATACACCAGCGCGAGCAGGGAGCTGATCAGCACCAGGGCCGCGAGCCACCACCAGCCGTGTTCCAGTGCGGCCAGTATCAGATACCACTTGCTGATGAAACCCACGGTCAGCGGCACGCCGACCAGGCTCAGGCCGCCGATGACGAACGCGCCTGCGGTCCACGGCATCGCCCGCCCGATCCCGGCCATGTCCTCCAGGCGTGCGGAGCCGATGCGGAACACGACGCACCCCAGCACCACGAACAACGCGGCCTTCATCAGGGCGTGATTGAACAGGTGCAGGATGCCCGCAGTGACGCCGAGCACCGAAACCAGGCTCATGCCTATCACCATGTATCCGATCTGCGCCACGCTGGAGTAGCCCAGCATGCGTTTGACGTCGGTCTGGAAAATCGCCGTGACGGAGGCGACGAAGACGCCGACCAGTGCCAGCGGCAGCAGCAACCGGTCGAGCTGCATGACGTCGAACGAGAACTGCGGATCGAAGACGGTGAAGAAGAAACGAAACAGCAGATACACGGCGACTTTCGTGGCGGTGCCCGCGAACAGCGCGCTGACCGCCGAAGGGGCGTAGGCGTAGGCATTGGGCAGCCAGAGGTGCAGCGGGAACACCGCCGCCTTGAGGGCGATCCCCACGCTGAGGAAGATGAACGCGGTCTTCACGGTACGGCTGTCCGAGACGCCGGCGATGCGTTGCGAAAGATCGAACATGTTGAGCGTGCCGGTCATCACGTACAACAAGGCGATGCCGATGAGGATAAAGGTCGCGCCGATGGTGCCCAGCACCAGGTAGCGGAAGGCGGCGGTCAGCGACCTTGGGTCGCGGCTGAGGCTGATCAGCAGGTACGACGACAGCGACGCGATCTCGAGAAACACGAAAACGTTGAATACGTCGCCGGTGATGGTGATACCCAGCAGGCCCGTCAGGCACAGCATCCAGCCGGTATAGAGGATATGGATCCGCTCCGCTCGGATCTCGTACTCGATGCTGTTGCGGGCAAAGGCCAGGGTGATGGCGCTGATGCCGGATACGATCAACAGCACGAAGGCGTTGATCTCGTCGACGCGGTACTCGATACCCCAGGGCGCGGCCCATCCGCCGAGGGCGTAAACGATGGTACCGCTGCTCAATACCTGGTCGAGCAGCGCCAGGGAAATGAAGAACGCAAGCCAGCTCACCGCCGTCGCCAGCGCCCAGCTGAGCCGCGGATGATGCAGCAACAGGCAGACGGGTCCTGCCAGCAGGGGGAGGACGACCTGGAGGGCGGGGAGCTGGGCGCTGATCACTAACTCAGTTTTCCTGTTCTTCGATTTCTTCTTCCTCGATCGTGCCGTAGGCGCCGTAAATACGGACCGCCAGCGCCAGCCCCAGAGCGGTGGTGGCCACGCCCACGACGATCGCGGTGAGGATCAATACGTGCGGCAGCGGATTCGAGTAGGCCGCCGGTTCTTCCAAGAGGATCGGCGCGGTGCCGCCCCTGAGCTTGCCGATGGAGATGTAGAGTATGAACACCGAGGTCTGGAAAATATTCAAGCCGACGATCTTCTTTATCAGGTTGCCGCTGGCGACCACGACGTACAGACCGATCATCATGAGGACGACGACGATCCAGTAGTTGTACAGGCCGAATATCTCCAAGGCTTATTCCTCCGGCTTATAGCTGGCGTAGGCGAAAAACAGGCTGATCATGGACGCCGCCACGGTCATGCCCACGCCCAGTTCGACGAGCATGATCCCCAGATGCTGGCCTTTGGTGGGTTCGTCGGCGAGCACCCCGTAGTCGAGATAATTGCCGCCGAGGAAAAGGCCGGCGACGCCGACGAGGGCGAAGAGAAGGACTCCGGCCGCGGCGATGACATGGACCACCGGAGGGGGAGCGACCTTGGTAGCGTCCTCGAGACCGAACACCAGCCCGTAGAGGATGAACGCTGAGGCGAAGATGACCCCGGCCTGAAACCCGCCGCCCGGACCGAAGTCGCCGTGAAACTGCACGTACAGCGCGAAAACCATGATCAACGGCAGCATGAGCTTGGCCGTAATGCGCAGGATCAGGTGGTGCTGCATGCCCCCGGATTTCACCAGCGCGGTGATCTCGGGCGCCACGCCCAGGCGGCCGATGACCCCCACCGCGGCGGTGAAGATGACCACGATCTCGCCGAGGGTGTCGTAGCCCCGGTAACTCGCCAGCACCGACGTCACCACGTTGGGAATGCCGATCTCCGCCATGGATTGATTCAGGTAGCGGGGTATCACGTGGAGGTGCGCCGGGGCGCCGGGATCGCCGTAGGACGGCATGTCGAGGGTGCCGTAGATCAGCCCCGACCCCGTGGCGACGACCACCGCCAGGGCCACCCAGTGCCGCCGTCGGGGCACGGGCCGTTGTTCCCGCGTGGTCAGCGCCAGGGCGCCCAGCATGAGGATGATGGCGATGCCGGCGCCGACCGCGGCTTCGGTGAAGGCCACGTCCACCGCGTCCATCACCACAAACAGCGCCGCCGACAACAGGCTGTAGATGCCGAAGAGCATCACCGCGGCGAACAGCTGGTCGATGCGGGCAACGGCGATCGCGGTCGCCGTCAACAGCCCCAGCAGAGTGATATCGGTCAGGAGTTCGATGGGGCGTCTTCCTCTTCGGATAGCACGGGCTCGACGTCGCCGTGCAGGGCGGCCTTGGCCAGCGCGTGCGTCGCCGCCGGCCCGGTAAACAGGATGAAAAGCAGGATGAAGAGGAGCTTGACGCTGGTGAGCGTGAAGCCGGCCTGGAGTACCAGGCCGAGGACGATGAGGCCGATGCCCAGGGTGTCCGGCATGCTCACCGCGTGCAGGCGGGTGAAGAAATCGGGCAGACGCAGGATCCCGACGCCGCCGGTGACCACGAAAAAGCTGCCGCCGACGATCGCGATCCAGCTGATGACATCGATGAGCAGCTGCATGCCTCTCCTTTTCGCTATTGATCCGGACGTCGGGCGCCGCCGAGGTCCCCGTATTCAAAGAACTTGAGCACGGCGATGGTGCCGATGAAGTTGATCAGGGCGTAGACAAAGGCGATGTCGAGGAAGTCCGGGCGCTCGGTGAGAAATCCAAACACTGCAATGATGAGCACGGTCTTGGTGCCGAAGGAATTGACCGCGAGGATGCGATCGTAGGTCGTGGGGCCGAGTATGCCCCGGCTCAAGATGAGTCCCATGGTGAGCAGAATCGCGCACGCGGCGACGACGAACATCACGGTTGTCTGCCTACGCGCTGCACCCGCCGGCCCATTTCACCACGTGCCAGTTCTTCCGCGCCCTCGCGGGTCAGGGCGTGCACGGTGATGACGTTGTTATTGAGGTCGATGGAGACCGTTCCCGGCGTCAGAGTGATGGAGTTGGCGTAGATGACCTGGCTCAGTTCGTACATCTCGGCGGGCACTTTCGTCACCGTGGGGCTGATCGGAAGCTTGGGGTCCCAGATGCGTTTGGCGACATCGATGTTCGCTTTCACGATTTCACCCACGAGCCACAGCGAATAGGAAAGCCAGCGCAGGGGCCGGAGATGCACCGGATGGCCTTCGTGATCGACCACGTCCTGGCGCACGGCGATCCACACCACGAAGGCGCAGGAGATCAGCCCCAGGGTGAGCAACAGCGGTTCGAAATAGCCGGAGAACAACAACCACACCGCGAACAGGAACACGAACAGGCTGATGATGTGACGCAACGGCGGATCTCCCTCTGGTTGATCGTTATGCGCAAGCCCGAATCGGATCGCACTGTACGCGCATCGGTCGAGGGACGGTATACCGCAAATGCAGGCGTATCGTCTAGCCTGCATTTGTCACCAGGCGCCCGGCTACTATTTCATGGCGCGCCGTTGCGACACCCGCAATTTCGGTGCAATGAAAATACTACTCAGACTATTGATACGGCTTGTTGGGAATAGCAGCTGGGCTGTCCCGGTCCGCGTGAGTCCGGGCACGCCTGAGCTTGGGCCGCATTCGATCCGTAGCCACGGCTGTGCATCCCGTTCCAACCCGGGGTTCCGCCGCACCCGTCCTGCGCCAACCTCCGGTATCCTGGTGGAAAATGACGGCAAGGCGTTGCCGCGCGGGGGCCGCGTCGGCGCGCCGCGCGACCGCGGCGCGGGCAGAAACTGTTACCTTTCGTAACAGGGTTTGCTACGCTACCCCCATGGAGAGACCGCCCGAGCCGGTACGCCGCATAGAGAAGACGCTGCTGTTGCTGGCGTTGGCCCTGCTGTTGTTCGCGAGTCCCGTCGTCTACCTGTGGGCGCAGGACGACAGTCCGTGGTACCTGGTGTACCTGTTGTGGCTGGCGATCATAGGCTGCACCGCCTGGCTGCACCGGGGTCGTCGTCGAGCATGACCTACAGTCTGCCGTATCTGTTCTTGGTGGTCGTGGTTTACCTGTCGTTGTTGTTCGCGATCGCCTACGCCACCGAGCACGGCCGCATCCCGAGCCGTGTCGCCCGCCATCCCGCGACCTATGTCCTCTCGCTCGGCGTCTACGCCACCACCTGGAGTTATTACGGCAGCGTAGGCTTCGCCGAAACCCAGGGATACATGTTTCTCACCATCTACCTGGGGGTGACGGTGGCGTTCGCAATGACGCCGATACTGTTGCAACCCATCCTCCGCCTGGTGCGCGATTACCAATTGACCTCGGCGGCGGATCTGTTCGCGTTTCGTTACCGCAGCCAGGTGGCCGGGATCTTCGTCACCTTGTTCATGATGGCGGGCACCCTGCCGTACCTGGCGCTGCAAATTCGCGCCGTCACCGAATCCGTCCGGGTGCTGACCCAGGAGGCGCCGCCGAACATCCTGGCGCTCGGGTTCTGTCTCACCGTGATCCTGTTCGCTATCCTGTTCGGCGCGCGACACATCAGTCCCCGGGAAAAACACGAAGGCCTGGTTGTGGCGATCGCCTTCGAGTCCCTGGTCAAGCTTCTCGCCATCGTCATGGTGGGGACGTTTGCGATCTTTGGCGTCTTCGGCGGTTTTGCCGGCATGAGCGAGTGGCTGTCGGACCACCCCCAAGCGCTCCAGGCGCTCTATGCACCGGCGCGGGAAGGCTCGTGGACGACGCTGATTTTTCTTGCCTTTGCGGCCGCCTTCCTGCTGCCGCGTCAGTTCCACATGACGTTTACCGAGAACATCGAACCGCGCACCCTGTCGGTGGCCAGCTGGGCGTTTCCGCTATTCCTGTTCGTATTCAACCTCGCCATCCCTCCGGTGCTGTGGGCGGCCTCGGCCCTGGGATCCGGTTCGAACCCGGACTATTACGTCTTGGGCATCACCTTGAACGGGGGATCGGAAATGCTCACGGTGGCGGCGTTCCTGGGCGGGGTCTCGGCTGCGAGCGCAATGATGATCGTGACCACGGTGGCGTTGTCGGCGATGTGTCTGAACCACATCGTGCTGCCCGCGAGTTATCCCGACCCAACGGTGAATCTCTACCGCTGGTCGTTGTGGGGCCGGCGGGTGGTCATCGCTCTCATCGTGTTTGCGGGATACGGCGTCTATGTCATCCTGGAACACAATCAGGGACTGGTGCAGTTAGGGCTGATCTCCTTCGTCGCCGTGGCGCAGTTCGTGCCGGGCGTCATCGGTTTGCTGTATTGGCCGCGCGCCAACCGTTACGGCTTTCTCGCCGGGCTGTCCGGCGGCGCGCTGGTGTGGTTCGTCACCCTGGTGGTGCCGCTGATGGAGCAGGCGGGCCAGCTGAAGCTGGATTTCTCGCTGCTGCCGTTGCTCGAGTACACCCATCAGGACAAGTGGACCTTCGTCACTTTCTGGTCGCTGGCCGCGAACGGATTCCTGTTTGTCGCCGTCTCCCTGCTGACGGCGCAGAGCCGCGACGAGCGGGAGGTGGCGCTCGCCTGCACGCGGCAGATCTTCACCGTCCCGCAAGGCGTGGTCACCGCGACCACTACTACCGAATTCGTCGAGCGGCTGGCGGTATCCCTGGGTCGCGACATGGCCGAGCGCGAAGTGCATCAGGCGCTGCAGGACTTGGGCCTCACGCAGGAGGAAACCGGATCCAGCGCATTGCTGCGCCTGCGCGATCGCATCGAACGCAACCTGTCCGGGCTCATGGGCCCGGAGATGGCCCGCATGGTGGTGAGCGAGCAGTTGCAGCTCGATCAGCGATCGCGCACCGCGTTTGCAGACAGCGTACGCATGATGGAGGAGCGCCTGGAGGCGTCGCGGAGTCGACTGCGCGGACTCGCCGCAGAGCTGGATACCTTGCGCAGGTACCACCGCCAGGTGTTGCAGGAATTGCCCATGGGCGTGTGTTCCGTGGGTCCGGACAGAGAAGTCGTGATCTGGAACCAGTCGATGGTGGAAATGTCGGGCATCGACGCGCGCCAGGCGACGGGTACCCGGGTGGTGGACCTGCCGCAGCCGTGGTGCGAGCTGTTCGACGGATTTCTGAAAAACGAGACCCGGGAATCGGTGCGCCAATACCGCTTCGGTGACCGGTCGGCGCGCTGGTTCGGATTGCACAAGGCGGCGCTCGAGGACGTCCTCAGCCTGGCGCGCACCGGGAACGCGTCGACCGGAAGCGTGATCCTGGTCGAGGATTTGACCGAGACCAAGCTGCTGGAGGCGGAGCTGGCGCACAGCGAGCGGCTGGCCTCCATAGGCCGTCTGGCGGCGGGCGTCGCCCACGAGATCGGCAATCCGGTCACCGGCATTGCCTGTCTGGCGCAGAACATCGAGGCCGAAAGCGAGGACCGGCACGTGCGGCAAGGCGTGCGGCAGATCCTGGAACAGACGACGCGTATCAGCGAGATCGTCCGCTCGCTGGTGAGCTTCAGCCACAGCGGCGCCCACAACCAGCGGGAGCTGGCCGCGTTCAAGCTATGCGCCTGTATTGAAGAGGCGGTCAGCCTGGTGCGGCTCGGCGACGCCGGAAAGTATATGCAATGCACCAGCCGCTGCGCCGGGGACATCGAGGTGTTCGGCGATCGGCAGCGGCTGCTGCAGGTCTTCGTCAACGTCCTGAGCAACGCCTGCGATGCCTCCGCACACCGCGGAAAGATCGAGATCGAGGCCCTGCGCAACGGCGACCACGTGGATGTCCAGGTGCGTGACCAGGGCGCCGGCATGACCGACGCGGAACTGCACAAGGTGTTCGAGCCGTTTTTCACCACCAAAGAACCGGGCAAGGGCACCGGTCTCGGCTTGGCGCTGGCCTACAACATCATCCAGGAGCACGGCGGACAGATCACCGTCGACAGCACGCCCGAGGTCGGCACCGTGGTGAGCATCCGTCTGCCGCTCGCGGGGAAGGCGGCGCAGACCGCGGCACAGAGGGCGGCGGTATGAGTGAAATTCTGATCATCGACGACGAAGCCGTGATTCGTTCGGCGTTGACGCGCCTGCTCAAGCGCCACGGCTATCAGGTGACCAGCGCGGGATCGGTGTCCGAGGCGGAAGAGGCCAACGACCTGACCGCCTTCGATCTCATCATCGCCGACCTGCGGCTTCCGGGCGAAGCCGGCACCAGCGTCATCGACAAGAGCGGCGGCTCGCCGGTGCTGATCATGACCAGCTACGCCAGCGTCAAGTCGGCGGTGGAGTCGATGCGCATGGGCGCGGTGGACTATATCGCGAAACCGTTCGATCACGAGGAACTCATCATGGTGGTGGACCGGATCCTCAAGGAAGCGCGACTGCAGCGGCAGAACGCGGCCTTGAAATCCACGGTGCAGCGCGCCTACCCGGTCAAGGGCATGATCGGGGAATGCGCGGCCATGAAAGAGGTGTTCAGTCGCATCGACAAGGTCGCTCCCACCGACGCCAACGTGCTCATCCTCGGTGAATCCGGCACCGGCAAGGAGCTGGTGGCGCGCGCTATGCACGAGCGCAGTCAGCGCCGCGACGCCGCCATCGTCACCGTGAACTGCGCCGCGATTCCCGAGGAGCTCATGGAGTCGGAGTTGTTCGGACACGAGCGGGGGGCGTTCACCGGGGCGGTGGGAACGCGCGAGGGGCTGGTGGAGGCCGCCGACGGCGGCACCTTGTTCCTGGACGAGGTCGCGGAACTGTCCCCGGCGGCCCAAGCGGGTCTGCTGCGCGTGCTGCAGGACGGCGAGATTCGCCGCGTCGGATCGAACAAGGTGCGGCGCGCCGACGTGCGCGTGCTGGCGGCGACACATCGCAAGCTCGGGGAGCACGTGCGCCAGCACCGATTTCGTGAGGATCTGTATTTTCGCCTGAGGGTCATGGAGATCGAGCTGCCGCCGCTGCGGGAACGCGGTCCCGACGTCAAGACAATGGCGAAGCATTTACTGGAGCGTACCTGCACACAGCTCAACCGCCCGCAGATGCGGTTGCACCCGGACGCCCTGGCGTTGATCGGCCGCTACCAGTGGCCGGGCAACGTGCGTGAGCTCGAAAACGCGATCGAGCGGGCGGTGATACTCAGCGACCGTGAGTACATCACGCCGGATCTGCTCGCCATTGAGCCCGATCGGCCGGCGCCTTCGGCGAATCCGGACTCGGAGACGTCGCTGGACTATTATTTCTGCCAGTTCGTGCGTGAGCACGAGGGCCGGTTGACCGAAACCGAGCTCGCGAAACGCCTGGGTATCAGCCGCAAGACCCTGTGGGAGCGGCGCCAACGCCTCGGAGTGCCGCGGCAGCCGCGTTCCGCGAACGGCGATCCGAGAACGCGCTAAGTCTTTGTTGCACTGCAATAATTTATCCCCCCCCGGGTGTTACGAAAGCAGACATCGTTACGTTTTGTAACATTTTTACTCTGCATCGGACCCCCGGGGGTGCCCGCGGAATCGCCTTATTACCGCGCAAAAACGTCGGTTCTTCACGAGTAGGGCGCCCGGCACGATTTTTGCCTTCCGTCTTTGGCAGTGGTCTAGGAGGAGAGCCGTTGCCGTCTTGATCCGGCACCGAGTTTTGCCGCTGGAGGAGACGGTCCGCATGGACACGCAGGTCCGCGTCCGCCCCAGGGCGGCGTTGCGCCTGCGACACCGGCCACTATCCATAAACCAATCAACTCAGACAAAGGGGGAGCAGCAAATATGGATGCCAAAATGGTCTGGTTGTTTATCTTCGTCCTGCTCTATTGGGCCTACTGCATTTTCTGGGGCATCAAAGGGGCACTGTCGGCGAAGACGGCGAGCGACTACTTCATTGCAGGCCGACGCCTGTCGTTGTGGGTATTCGTGCTCGCGGCAACCGCAACATCCTTCTCCGGCTGGACGTTCATGGGGCACCCGGGCCTGTTGTATCGAGACGGGTTCCAGTATGCCTACGCGTCGTTCTACGCCATCACCATCCCGTTTACCGGGGTCATGTTCCTGAAGCGCCAGTGGATGCTGGGTAAACGCTTCGGTTTCGTCACGCCCGGCGAGATGCTGTCGCACTACTTCAAGTCGGATGTCATCCGCTTGCTGGTGGTGCTGGTGGCATTGTGTTTCTCGGTGCCCTATCTCGGATTGCAATTGCGCGCCTCCGGCTTCTTGTTCAACGTCCTGACTGACGGGTTGTTGGGCGTCGAGGTCGGCATGTGGCTGTTGTCCGCGGTGGTGTTCATTTACGTGGCGTCGGGCGGCCTGCGTGCGGTGGCGTACGTGGACACGGTGCAGTGCGTCCTGCTCGCCGCCGGTATCGTGGCCCTGGGCATCATTGCCATCTCGTTCGTCGGCGGATGGGAAAACCTCAACAAAGGCATCGCCGCGTTGGCGGTAGCGGATGAAAAGAAGACCCTGGACGGTTACAGCCACTACCTCGCCATACCCGGCGTGATTCAGTTCGTGAGCAACGGGCCCAGCGCGGTAGGCGGCGCCTGGACCGGGATCATGATCCTGACCTACATGTTCGCGCTCATGGGGATCCACTCCTCGCCGGCGTTCACCATGTGGGCGTTCTCCAACACCGACCCGCGGCCGTTCGCGCCGCAGCAGGTATGGGCATCGTCCTTCGGGATCGGCATCATATTGTTCCTTTTCACCGCCATGCAGGGCCTCGGCGGCCATTTGTTGGGTGCCGACACAGCCTTTTCAGCCGCCCATCCTGAGCTCGTGAACAACGTCATGTCGGCGGGACTCGGCGGCAAGGACCTGATGGAATCCGCAGGCAAGCAGGGCATGCTCGTGCCGCAGCTCATCCACCTCATGGGGGATACCGCTCCCTGGCTGGTGGGCCTGTTGTCGGTGTGCGCCCTGGCGGCGATGCAGTCCACCGGTGCGGCCTACATGTCCACCGCCGGCGGCATGCTGACGCGCGATCTGCTGAAGCATTTCATCATGCCCCAGGCGAGCCACGGCCAGCAGAAGTTCTTCGGTCGTGTCGG
>CAMYIN010000051.1 GCA_947258495.1 uncultured Gammaproteobacteria bacterium | reverse complement strand
CACTTCGGTCGCCGCGCCGACCTTGATCACCGCCACACCGCCGGCGAGTTTGGCGACCCGTTCCTGCATCTTCTCCTTGTCGTAATCCGAGGTCGCCTCTTCGATCTGGGCGCGGATCTGATTGACCCGACCTTCGATGTCGTCTTTGCTGCCGGCGCCGTCGATGATGGTGGTGTTCTCCTTGGTCACCTGAATCCGCTTGGCACGACCCAGGTCGTCGAGGCTGGCGCTTTCCAGGCTCATGCCGACTTCCTCGCTGACCACCTGACCGCCGGTCAAGATCGCGATGTCCTGGAGCATCGCCTTACGGCGATCGCCGAAACCCGGAGCCTTCACCGCGCATACCTTGACGATGCCGCGGATGTTGTTCACCACCAGCGTTGCCAGCGCCTCGCCGTCGACGTCTTCGGCGATGATCGTCAGTGGTTTACCGGCCTTGGCGACCCCTTCGAGCAACGGCAGCAGATCACGGATGTTGGAAATCTTCTTGTCGTGGATGAGGATGTAGGGGTCCTCCAGTTCGACGCTCATGCTCTCCTGTTTGTTGATGAAGTAGGGCGACAGGTAACCGCGGTCAAACTGCATGCCCTCAACGATCTCCAACTCGTTCTCCAGGCCGGAACCCTCTTCCACCGTGATTACACCTTCCTTCCCGACTTTTTCCATCGCCTCGGCGATGATATTACCGATCGACTCGTCGCCGTTCGCGGACACCGTACCAACCTGCGCGATCTCTTTGTGGTCGGAGCAGGGTTTCGAGATCTTTTTCAACTGCTCAACGGTCGCGACCACCGCTTTATCGATGCCGCGCTTGAGATCCATGGGATTCATCCCCGCCGCCACGGCCTTGAGGCCTTCTTTGAGCATTGATTGCGCGAGCACCGTCGCCGTCGTGGTGCCGTCGCCGGCCACGTCGGATGTCTTGGAGGCGACCTCCTTGAGCATCTGCGCGCCCATGTTCTCGAACTTGTCTTTCAGCTCGATCTCTTTCGCCACCGACACGCCGTCTTTGGTTATCGTCGGCGCACCGTAAGATTTTTCCAATACCACATTGCGGCCCTTGGGCCCCAGCGTTACCTTGACCGCATCGGCCAGGACATTGACACCGCGCAGCTTCTTCGAGCGCGCAATCTCACCAAATATTACTTCTTTTGCTGCCATGATTCGTCTCCTGTTGTCAGCATCCGCTATTTATTCAATGACGCCCATAACGTCGTCTTCACGCATGACGAGGAGTTCCTCGCCGCCAACTTTCACTTCGGTGCCGGAATACTTGCCGAACAGCACTTTGTCGCCGACTTTGACGTCCAGCGGCCGCACGTCGCCGTTTTCCTGAATCTTGCCGTTGCCGACGGCAACGATCTCACCCTGCATGGGCTTTTCCGCCGCGGCGTCCGGGATCACGATCCCGCCGGGGCTGGTCTTTTCGTCGTCAAGGCGTCGCACCAAGACACGATCATGAAGTGGACGAATACCCATTCGCTCAACCTCCTAATTTAGTTGGAAATTTAACTTGATGAATTTTTTACTGAAACGAGATTGTTAGCACTCACTACAGATGAGTGCTAATCATATTCATGCGCGACGCAATGTCAAGGCTCTTTATCCACGCGCCGATAGTCGCCATCGAAAATCTGGCCGCGACCGCCCGGAGGCTGTGGATCGCCGCTACTTCCGGCGCTATTTCCGGCGCGAATCAGACCGCGATCCAGGGCATAGCGGATCAACCCGCGTCGAAGCGGCGGTGTCAGACAGGCAAATCCCACCGCGTCGGTAAAGAATCCCGGGGTGAGCAGCAGGGCGCCGGCGAGCAACAGAAAAACGCCCTCCAACAACTCCATCGCCGGCAGTTCGCCGGCGGCGAGGTTGGCCTGAATCCGACCCAGCGTGGAGAAGCCCTGGGATCGCACTAAAAAAGCGCCGAGCACCGCGGTGAAGACCACCAGGAATATGGTCCACGGCGCGCCGATGACCCCGCCGATCTTGATCAGCGCGTAGATTTCCACCAGCGGCACGATAAGAAAGATCGCCAGCAATATTGAAAACGGTCTCATGGCTCGGTTGTCGCTTCCCAGATTCGGTCCAATTCGGCGCACATGCGGGGGATCGCCGATGTTAGTCGATGATCGCCCCCCGCCACCACCTCCAGGCGAATCTCGGGCGCCCGCACCTGATCGGCAAAGCGCACGCTGTTGGCGACGGGCACCACCTCGTCATGCCGCCCATGGAGTATGGTGACCGGGCACGCAAGGCGCACCGGTTCGCGCAGCACGTCGTAGCGGTCTACATCGTCGACGATGTCATTACCGAGGGTGTAAGTCGTCCCCTGGTAAGGATCGCTGAATCCGCGCACACCGTCGCGCCTCCATTGAGCCAGTTCTGACGCCGGCATCTCGGCGAGGATCTGTTGTACGAAGTTGAATGCCGGCGCGATCAGCAGCATTTCACGAATCCGGCGGGGCGCCCGGCGCGCGGCAAGCACCGACAGCCAGCCGCCGAGGCTGGAGCCCACCAATACCACCGGCCGGGGTGCGAGCTTTTCGAGCACCGTTTGCAGATCCCGCAGCGCGGCGGTAATTGTAAACCTGGCGAAATCGCCGTCCGACCGCCCGTGTCCCGTCAAGTCGAAGCGCACCCAGGAATAGCGCCGCTGATTGGCATGGCTGGCCAGGGCGTGCGCCTTCGATCCGTCGCAGTCGGAGCGGTATCCGTGCACGAAAACGCCTATCGGCCCATTACCAAAATCAATGATCTTACCGCGAACGCGATGTCCGGGCCGGGTCTGCAAGGCGAAAGGGCGTTCGTTATCGAGGGCTTGTTTCATGGCGGGATCGTAGCAGTCACACGTGCGATAATATGCGGACGATGAACCCGACTTCCAAGCTGGTTTATGCGGAATAACGGCATCCTCATGACCGTCTCTTACCAAATAGTGCTGACCACGTGCGCCGACGCCGAACAATCGCAGGCGGTAGCGCGCGCATTGGTTGAGGAGCGATTAGCTGCGTGCGTCAATATTATTCCACAAGTACAGTCGGTTTATTTGTGGCGAGGATCGCTGCAGTCCGACGCGGAGTATCTTCTGGTGATCAAATCTCGCGCCGACAAGTTCGCGGCCATTGAGACGCGGATAAAGGCCTTGCACAGCTACGAAGTTCCCGAGATCATCGCGGTCCCTGTCACTCAAGGTTCCGCGGAGTATCTCGCATGGATCGCCGCATCAGACCCATTATGAAGCTACTGGCCGTTGTAATCGCGCTTACTTGGTGGTGGAGCCCGCTCCACGCACAAGACCAGGAATTGCTGGAACCCGACAAGGCCTTTGCATTCAGCGTGGCGCCGGCCGCGGCGGACCGCATTCAGATCACCTGGCGCATCGCCAAGGACTACTACATGTACCGGGACAAGTACCGCGTACGTCTGGTTGAGGGTGATGCCACGCTGGGAGAACCGCAGATCCCGCCCGGCAAGGTCAAGAAAGACCAGTTTTTCGGCGAGGTAGAAATCTATGAAGGAGTCGTTCGCATCGACGTACCCGTACAGCGGGAGAACCCTGCGCCGACATCGCTGGTAATCACCGCGGAAGGCCAGGGATGTAACGACCCCGTCGGGGTGTGCTACCCGCCGATCAAGCACACCGCCACCGTGGAACTTGCCGCGCTGGCGAAGGACGCAACGCCGCCGGTACCAAAAGCGGCGTCCCCGGGCGCCAAGCCGATAACCTCTTTGTCGTCGTTGCGCGACCTGCTGGGCGGCGCCGGCCAACAGGACGAATTTCTCGATCCCGATCAGGCGTTCCAGTTCCAGACGAGCGCGCTGGACGCCGACACCCTCGGTGTCACTTTCAATATTGCCGACGGTTACTACCTCTATCGCGACAAGACGAAGGTGAAAAGCCGGACACCGGGCGTGGGCGTGGGGGAGTATCAACTGCCCCCCGGCAGGATCAAGCAAGACGAGTTCTTTGGTGAGAGCGTGGTGTATTACCAGGGCTTTGAAGCCAGCGTCCCGCTGCTGCGCAGCGATGCGAATGCCACCACCGCCTCGTTCGACCTCAGTTATCAAGGATGCGCGGATAAGGGG